>JANXXZ010000063.1 GCA_025350385.1 Bacteroidales bacterium | reverse complement strand
TACGTTTTCAAAATGCTGCCTCAAAAGTTTGGAGTAATCCGCTAATTCGCATTCTTGATCATTTTCTATTGCAGGAGGAGGGACAGAAAGAATTTCTTTGCTTTCTTGAGGTGTAAAACATACAATTTTTCGCTCGATGTGGCCGAAAGAGCGCTTCCCGGTTCCGGCGGATTGGGGTTATTGGTACTTTCCGATAAAGCAGGTACTGGCCTTATTAAGGCTAATACAGTTGGATTGGGGACTTCGGCTAGAATTCCTCTCCAGGATAACATGGTTGCCCAGGTTGGATTCATGGTATCGTTTGTCCAGAAATCAATTAACTGGGATGCCCTTGTTTTTCCCGATCAGCTTCATCCACGCTATGGCAATATTTATCCTACCGCTTTTGACAGGCCTGATCAGTCACGTGTTACCTATCCCGATTTTTCAGTTGGCGGCGTTTACCGTTTTGCTGAAACAGGCACGAGCATTGCCGGTATCCAGGGGACCCTTGGAGTTGCAGTTCATCATGTTTTCCAGCCAAACGAATCATTCCTCAGTCTCAATGCTCCTTTGCCCCGTAAACTTGTGCTTAACGGCGACCTCGTTCTTGAGTTTGATCAGGGAAGGTCTTCATCATACCGTAGTTACAGGAACACAGGCTCATTCAAATTTAACCCGGGCTTCATTTATGAAAAGCAGGCTGATTTTACTACCTATTCGGTCGGGTTGAATATTTTAAAATCGTCAGTTTATCTGGGCGCCTGGTTCCGTAACCAAACCTTTGATCTTTTCAAAGCCAACGACGCAATCTTTTCGGTGGGGGTGAATGCTCCCTTCAACCGCGAAACCCGTTTGAAGATCATGTACAGTTATGATTATATAATCACCGACCTTCGCACTGCTGCGCGAGCTTCGCACGAAATATCACTCGTATGGGAATTTGACCAGTTCAGCGTTTTTGGTGGAAGTGAAGGCGGCGGATTTAATCCAGGTTACCGCGGAGGCAGGGTTCGAGAAATGGAGTGCTGCCCATTCTAATAAGAATTTAAAGGCAACCAGTATAGTTGTCTTTCATAAGGAATTCAAAAAAAACCCTGGTTAAACTACCGGGTTTTTTTTATTTACCTCAGGTCGTCAGATCAATTCCGGTTAACACACTAATTTGTAAGCAGGAACTAAGTTGAAAGTTCAGCCTGATATTTTTCCGGACAGTTTCTCTTGTTATAAAAGGTCATTAGCCAGATTTGCCAGTTCCGATCGTTCCCCTTTTTCAAGCCTCACATGGGCGTAAAGGGGATGATGCTTGATCTTATCGATCAGGTAAGACAGGCCGTTACTTTGTGCATCGAGGTACGGAGTATCAATCTGGTAAATATCGCCGGTAAATACAATCTTGGTATTCTCCCCGGCACGGGTGATGATGGTTTTTACCTCGTGGGGTGTGAGGTTCTGGGCTTCATCAACAATAAAGAATACATTGGAAATGCTTCGTCCGCGGATATAAGCAAGAGGAATTACCACCAGTTTTTCATTCTGAAGAGAGTCGGAAACCACTTTTGATTCTTTATCTTTCTCGCCATACTGGCTTTGGATAAATTTCAGGTTATCATAGAGAGGTTCCATGTATGGGCCGATCTTTTCCTTGATATCGCCGGGCAGGAACCCTATCTCCTTGTTACTGAGGGGAACAATCGGGCGTGCCAGGTATATTTGCTTGAAATCGCGGCGTTGCTCCATGGCCCCCGCAAGGGCAAGGAGTGTTTTACCCGTTCCGGCCACTCCCTGCAGGGTTACCAGCTTAACATCCGGATTCATTATGGCGTGAAGTGCGAAAACCTGTTCCGCATTCCGGGGCATGATGCGGTAGGCCGGGCGCTTATCAATCCGTTCAATGCGGTTTGTCTCCTGGTTGTAATACCCAAGTGCTGAATTTTTGGTGTTTTTCAGGATAAAATAATGGTTAGGAATTGGGTTCTGCACCCCGATATCCCTGGGATCGCACCAGCCATTCTGGTATATGGAGTCAATAACTTTTGAAGGAAGGCCCTCGATGGTAGTTTTACCGGCATACAGGCCATCCACATCCTTTACTTTGCCGGTGAGGAAATCCTCGGCCGAAAGATTCAGTGCCTTTGCTTTCAGGCGTAAATTCACATCTTTGGAAACCAGGATGACTTTGCGGTTTTCAAACTCTTTGGCAAGCGAGAGCGCAGCATTCAGAATCCGGTGGTCTGGTTTATTGTCGCCAAATACTACCCTTGCATCCAGTTCGCTGTTTTCGTTCATGATTACCTTGAACTTACCTCCTTTTGATTTAGGCAGGGTAATCCATTTGCTCAGGGTTCGTTTGTCCGATAGCCGGTCAATGATCCGGATGAATTCGCGGGCTTCGAAATTGATATTGTCATTCCCTTTTTTGAAGTTATCAAGTTCTTCAAGAACTGTTATTGGTATGGCAACATCGTTATCGTCGAAGCTGTTGATCGCATTGTGGTTGTAAAGAATCACGCTTGTATCAAGCACGAAGATCTTTTTTTGTTTGGCCTTTGACACAGCTTTTACAGGCATAAGAGCGCTCTTTAGATAGTACTACTGAAAAGGCAATTTCGGCAGGTCCAAAGTAATAGATAGAACAACTGTCCGTGCCCGGTGATGGACAAATAATATAAAAAAGTTATGAACAGTTTCAGGATACTGAAACCGTTGAACTACAGTCAAAAGCCTCTGGATTGATGTATCGAGAACTTCAGTCACATTCCTGTACACCCTTTTTAAGCTTGCTCAGATCGAATTCGTTTGCTTTCAGTTTTTCCAGTAGTTGGGCATACAATACCGCGTCCATGTGCTTGTTACGGCTCAGGATCCAAAGGTACTTTCTCGAAGGAGCCGATACCAGGGCCCATGAATAATCATCAGCAAGGCCTACAATCCAGTAATCACCTCTGAAGGGCCAGAAAAACTGGACCTTGAGTTTTGCATTATTAGAACCTTTTACAGGAAAAGCCTTTCCGGTTATCGAACTTATTTTCCCGTTCACACCGCCTTTACGGCAGGCATTTTTCACAACCATGTAGCCTTTGTCGGTCAGGGTATAATCGGCCGAAATGCAGGAGCAGCCTTTTTGAAATGAAACCGGGTACGAGGCAATTTCGTACCATCGGCCGGCATATCGGTCAAGATCGACCGATGCTACAACAGTAGGAACATTCTGGTTCATGGCGCAGGATTGAAACAAGAAAAGAAGAATTGAATAAAGGAAGATATGCTTCATTGTGAATTGTATTATCAATAAAGATACGATTTAACCGGGATTGGTGTCTGTTTAAATCATCGTTTCATGTATAGTGGGTATATTTTAATAAAGAAGAGGGGAGACCGGGCAAGGGGGGACAAGGCGAAAACCTGAATTTCCAATTTCTTCAATCTATGTCTACAATCTTCGTATATCTTATTATGGCATTAACATCGAATAAAACCGGCAATTTTGGAAATAGACAATCTTTTATTGAAAAAGTTCAATATTCAGGATAGCATAAAAATCTTAACAAGGAATTCCGGTTAAAGACTCATAATAAAAAAAGCCGCAACAGTATATACGGTTGCAGCTTTCTTCGAATACCAGGCAGAGATTAATTTTTCTCTTCTGCTTTTTCTGTCTTTGTCCCAACGAACAGAACTTCATTTGCCACAATTTCGGCTGAGGTGTGTTTCACGCCGTTTTTATCTTCCCAGTTTTTATAGGTGAGGCGACCGTCGATGGCTACTTCCTTGCCTTTTTTCAGGTATTTCTCACATCGCTCGGCAAGGTTACCCCATGCCACTATATTGTGCCATTCGGTTTGTTCTTTGCGGTTACCTTCTTTGTCGGTATAGCGGTCGTCAGTTGCCAGTGAAAATTTGGCAACCTTGTTGCCCTTATCGAGGGATTTAATTTCAGGATCCTGGCCTAGCCGGCCGATCAGTTTAACATTGTTACGAAGTGAATTCATGGCTGGTTTAATTTAAAATTTTCATAGATAATTCTTGATTTCGATTGATTAATAGATTTTCGATTGTAGTTTTATCTTTACATAATACCAACCTCCTTCCTTGTTTATAGGTCATGAAATTCCATATAATACACCATGTCATGAACAAAAGGCTAACGGATTAAAATTCCGAACTTATGACTAGTCAAGACACTGTGATTGATTAATATTTAAATCATGTATCCTTGAAAAAATAGCTGAAGCAGACCAAAAGCAAATCGGGAATATACAATTTAAAGATACGCAAATATTTGCCAGATTGTATAGGGTAGGCTGGAATTATTTGAATATCGAATGATAATTATTCACCAATTGTTTATTTCAAAGGAACTCATGAGAACACTTCGCTCAGTTCACGAATCCCGATTTAAGAAGCTAAAGATACTTCATCATTCGGGATTCGTTAATCGATATTCATCATTCCTTTTTTATTTATTGCTGCCCACAAAAAGAAGCTCACTCACCACAATCTCGGCAGTGGTGTGTTTGCTGCCATTCTTGTCCTCCCAGTTGCGGTAGGCAAGGCGGCCGTCTACGGCTATTTCTTTTCCTTTGGTGAGGTATTTTTCGCAGATGGTTGCAAGGTTTCCCCATACTACCAGGCTATGCCATTGGGTCTGCTCCTGGCGGTTACCTTCCTTATCAGTATAGGCGTCGCTTGTGGCAAGTGATAGGCGGGCCATTTTGTTGCCTTTTTCAAGGGTTTTGATTTCAGGATCCTGGCCCAGGCGTCCGATCAGTTTTACGGAATTGCGCAGTGTGTTCATGATGTGTGTTGTTTATGGTTATTTAACTATTAAATGATGGTTAACAAATACTGAATCAGGAAGAAGTCATTTACTTTTTCATTCATGATTTGTTATCATTAATCATCATTCAAAGGATTTACCGGACAAAGGTAGGACTGACTTTTTAGGTTATCCGGCTGTTAAATATTTGTATCCGGATAAAAACGGTTGTAAGCGTTTATTGTCGTTTTTGTGTATCTTTATCAGCATGTTATAAATAATACACAATGAACAGAAAATGCCTCGATTGCGGTGAACCGATTTTCGGCCGGGTAGATAAGAAATTCTGCTCCGACCTCTGCCGTAATAATTACAATAACCGCCAGAACAGCGAGCTATCAGCAACGATGCGCGAGGTGAACACTATTCTGAGAAAGAACCGTAGAATTTTATCAGAGCTGAATCCCGGGGATAAGGTAACTTTGCACAAGGATAAACTGGCGAATATAGGGTTCAATTTTACTTATTTCACAAATACCTATGTGACACAAAAAGGGCATATCTATTATTTCGTTTATGAATATGGGTACCTGCCACTGGAGAATAACTTCTACATGATTGTCGTTAGAGATCAAAAGGAAAGAAATAAAAATTAAGAAATGAGTATGAAAGTTTCGAAACGAATAGCCCTTGTGGCACATGATAATTGCAAAAAGGATATGGTGGAATGGGTGGAGTGGAACTGGGAATCGCTTATCCACCACGAAATGGTTTGCACCGGGACTACCGGGACCTTGGTTGAGAACACTCTCAAAAACAAAATCGAAGTTGAAAAAGGACTGCGGTTCCCGATACGAATTACTAAGCTTAAATCAGGTCCGTTTGGCGGCGACCAGCAATTGGGTGCTAAGATAGCTGAAGGCAAAATAGATATCCTGATATTCTTCTGGGACCCAATGGAACCCCATCCGCACGAAGTTGATGTGAAAGCACTGGAACGCATCTCAGTTCTTTATAATATCCCCACAGCCTGTAACCGTTCCACTGCCGATTTCCTGATCTCCTCACCGCTGCTCGACGAGCCATACGAGCGGACTATGAGGGACTATTCAAGTTACTTCGGACGGGAAATCCAATTATAGGCTTATGAATCAACTTCTAAGATTAACAGTTTTTTTCAGCCTTTGGCTGATAGGAACCAGTATTTATGCCCAGACCAACAAGGTTAGTTTCACCATCGATGATCTTCCTATACAACGTCCGGGGGCATATACGGCCGAAAAACAGAAACAAATCACACGGAATCTGCTGGCGAACCTGAAAAAATACCATATTCCGGCGATTGGCTTTGTGAATGAGAACAAACTTTACACAGATGGTAAACTGAATCCTGTCAGGAAACAAATGCTCATCGACTGGCTTGAAAATGGCCAGGAGCTTGGTAACCATACATTTTCCCATCCCGATTACGATAAGTACAGTTTTGCTGAATTCAGTAGGGAAATTCCTAAAGGACAGTTGATCATTGGTCCGTTAGGCAAAAAATACGGGAAACCGGTCCGGTATTTCAGGCATCCATACCTTCACCGGGGAAACAACGAAGCTAAAGTGGATTCGCTTGCAAATTACTTGAAATCGATAGGGTTAACCGAAGCCCCTGTTACGATCGACAATTCGGAATGGATCTTTGCTTTCGCTTACGACAGCGCCCTGAGCGCGAAGGATACAGCCTTGCAGCATTTCATCGGGAATGCATACATCCCTTACATGGAAGCCAAGGTCCGTTATTTTGAAAAGCTGTCAGTCAAACTCTTTGGCCGAAATATAAACCAAATCCTGTTGATCCATGCCAATGCCCTGAACGGTGATTACCTGGGGGAACTCGCTGATATGTTCATCAAAAACCACTATGAATTCATAACGATTGAAGATGCTTTGAAAGATGAAGCGTTTAAATCAAATGATACCTATTATAAGGCGAACGGTATCTCCTGGATGGACCGATGGGCATTAACAAGGGGGTATAAAGGCGATTTTTTTGCCGGGGAACCTGCTACTCCTGATTTTATTATGAAAATAGCTAAATTATCTTATGAATAACCTGGTACTAATGGGCATTTAATATATTCTTATGAAGCATATACTATTATCTATTATTAGTTTAACATTATTTTCAGGTTGCAGGGACAAGATTGAAAAATTCGTGTTTGATGGATCCAAGGTTTCCGAAAATACTAGCTACTATTATGAGTTTAAATCTGATAAATTGATATCAAAAACTGAAAAGACATTTATTCATATGTTTGGCCGGATAGTCGATTCAATGATCACAAAAACGACTTATGAATATGACAAAAAAAAATTATTAATCAGGGCGAATACTTATTACAAGCAGAAACCCGAATCGGAAATCTATGAATATCTTTCAAATGATTCTTTGGTAAATAAAACTTTCATTTCAGATGAAGGAGATACAACACTTTGGGAAAAATATGCCTACTTCCCTGATGGACGTAAGACAATCTTCCATAAAGAAATTACTCTTCATTTAGCACCCGACCAGGATCTGAAACAAGCATTTGAGCATAAGACCTATGATACAACCACTTACTGGAATGAATTTGAATATGCAGATCATTTCTGTAAAACCATCAAACAATATGACAGAAACAATATTTTACGAAAAGTTGTTGATTTTCAATATCATAATTCAAAAATAAGTAAAGAAACATACCATTCTGTAGTGAACAATATTTCGGTTATTGGAAAGACAAAATACTATTACTATTCGAAATCCGAGAAACAACCTGATTCTTTTGCTCTTGATCCGAATAATGATACTATTGAATCAATAAATCGCATTTTTAAGAACAATGATCTCGTTCTTGAGACGGAAATTAATGATTATGGAATCCGGACTTTTAAGAGGTTTTATGAAGGAGGAAAGAAGATAGGAGAAATAGCGTCAGGAAAAAATATCAACCATAGAATTGTTGATTTATATACATATTATCCGGATGGTAATAAGAAACAAATGCTCACGTATCGAGAGAAAACAAACTCACACTAATGCTCGCTTTAATTCGTTGGTTATACATAGTAACCATAACCAACAAAACAAAGTATAAGTAAGAGACTGTTTAAAATTCATTTTGAAATTCGATTAACCATTAACCGAATCATTGAAAGCTGGATAAAAGCGGCACCAGATTCAG
>JANXXZ010000057.1 GCA_025350385.1 Bacteroidales bacterium | reverse complement strand
CCCCGGCCCAGTTCGCAGGGATCGTGGTATACCACTGATAAACCACTGTGATTCAGCCATAAACTTCCTGCTTCAGCCAGTCGCAACAGGTATTGTGAATGATGCAGCACTTCTACACCATACAATTTATATTCTTCATTAAACATTTTATAACAGATAGGACAGGATGTGACTAATATTCTTGCACCTGATGCATGTATTGCCTGCCGGTTACTATCCATAAGTGATTTAGCTGCATCATACATTCCCGCCATCATCAAAGGGCGGCCGCAACAAACAGAACCATCAGCATCCATGAAACGATATTTCACGTTGGCGGCATCCATTATTTTTAACATTGCCTTTTTTACTGTCGGGGTAAGATGGCCCATACAACCAGCAAAATAGAGCACGTTAATTCCTTTTCCTTTTTCGGCAGGAACAGGCAGGTATTTGAAAGAAGTATCTGCAACAATATTATCGAGATTCCTTGCCGCAACTCGCAGATCAAGCAGGTCAATCTTCACCGGGCAAGCCTGCTGACAACGTCCGCAAAGCATACAATTGGAATTGAGCCTGGAATCAGGTTGCTGATTCCTTAATGACCGGAGAAAATAAACAGGCGTTGAGCCTGTCATCCCGGCGGTATTCATCTGGCAGGCATCAATGCACACTCCGCAACGCGGGCAGGAACGGATTTCAATTTCACTAAAACTGTTTAGTATTCTTCCCGTTTTTACACCAAAATGACGAAGATAAATGAGCACTACTTCTGTCGGAATATGCATATACCTCGACCAGGGCAGAGTTATAAAGAAAATTCCCAGTGCCATTGAATACCCCCACCAGAGTGAATAGGCCATCACCGATAAAATATTCTTTGGAATCATCGCATCCAGAATATCACCCAGCGAATTGGTTAAAAACCCTCCACCCCCGTGTACCCCGGCTGTTAAGCTTTCGGCAAGCAAACGCAATGGAAAAATTAGCCATAGGCATGTAATAGCCCATTTATCAAAGCCGTTTTGCTTGGTTGTACGTCGCATACCAAACCACCTGGAATGAGCTCGTTTGAAAAGTGCCAGCACAAGTCCTGACAGGATAAAAAGCAGGATAAAATCCATGGTAAACCGGAAAAAACCCGGCACTGTATTCAGTTCAAACGGCAACACCCTCTTATCATGCACGAAGAATTTCAGGAAAATGGGATAATAGGGTGGATTTATGTGTCCTCCGCTGTATATCCTCGATTCCACATTACCCATGACAATCAGCAGGAACCATCCAAGGGCAAAACTCATGTGCATGAATCCCAGCAGTTTATTCTGTTTCCACATGCGGATGTGAAGCAAACTTTCAGTGATCACTTCCCAGGTTGCAGGGAATATCTGCAAACTGAATAATCCATATCCTATCTTACGTCGGCCGCTACGATCAATATACGCTATCCACCGGCTGTATTTAACAATAAGCGTAACCAGCAGGAATATAAGTCCTCCGAAAAAGGGTATGACGAAGATATTAAAGGTCATAGCTTTGAGGTTTGTAGTGCTTTATTGATCTGGAGGATCAGATTCCTTGTACTCACTCCGCGGGGACACGCCAGCTGACATTTACCGCATAACATGCAGCGAGATGCTTCCATTTCGAGTCCTCCCACTTCACCTCGTTTCACCAGCAGGATTATTTTCCGTAAACTGAAATCAGCAAATTTTGCCGCAGTGCAGGTTGCTGCACAGGTCCCGCACGAAATGCAAAGATTCAGCGTCGGCTCGGCAGCAGCAACCCGTAATGCAATATCATGGCTGTTGTTGTCAAAATCGATCTGCCTGTCTTTGTTCACGGAATATCCGAAACGGGTTGCAGCGTCTTTCATTCAATAGTGGTAATCGGTTAGAAGTTAATGGTTATCTGTGATTGGTTATCCGTCTCGTCTATCTTAAGGTTAAATTATGCTATTAATCTTAGCCTTTTGCTATTTGCCTTTTGTTATTTGCTATTTGGATATAATTTGTCACTTACAATTATTCGTTTTTCAATTTTTCCCTGTCCCTTTTCACTTGTCCCTTGTTCATTGTCCATTGTCCCTTTTCCCGTGTCAATTGTCAATTGTCAATTGTCAATTGTCAATTCTTAAAGTACTTATCCACTGCCACAGCAGCCGAGCGTGCATCGGCGAGGGTATCACCTATTGTTTTCGGGCCCGAACAGGCGCCAGCCATAAATAATCCCGGAATTTCACAAATATTGGCGCTCAGATGAATATCAGACGGAGCGAGGAAACCATCTTCATCCTTTGTGAGTCCCAGTAAATCACGGATCCTGGAGGTTACCAGCGGCGCTACCATTCCCGTCATCAGAACCAGCATATCAACCGTGATTTTAAGTGGCTTGCCAAGCAATGTATCTTCTACTTTCACAATTACTCCTCCGTATTTGTTTTCGGAGGCCTCACTGAGGCGACCACGGATGAACTGGATGTTGTATTTTTCCTGGGCTTCCTTATAGAGTTCCTCGTAATGACGGCCAAACATGCGAAGGTCCATATAAAAGCAATAGACCTCGGCATCCGGGAAGAGTTCTTTTACCTCAATTGCCTGCTTAACGGCAGTTACACAACAAACTTTCGAGCAATAGATGTTTCCGGCCTTCTCATCGCGAGAACCCACACAATGCACAAACCCAAATCGCTTCGGTTGCTGGCCCAGCCTTATCTTCAGACTGTCTTCCGTTTTAAACATCTCTTCCAGGTCAGCTGAGGTGATTACCTGATCGTAAATTCCGTAACCATATTCTTCCTTCTTTCGCGCATCGAACAGATCGAAACCGGTAGTCATTAGCACAGAATCAGCATGAGTGACCCATCCGTCAGAGGTTGAAATGATAAACTTTCCCGAAAATGGCTTTACCGAAGTGATTTCTTTGTTAAATTCTATTGAAGCTGAACCATTCAGTTGATTTTGGAGGATTGCAAGCACCTCGCTTCCAGCCTTGCGGTTTGGGAATAACTGGTGCCAGCGTTTCAGATGTCCGCCGGATTCTTCCTCTTTTTCTATGAGTGTGACAGCATATCCCATTGAAACCAGCAATGACGAAGCCTCCAGGCCCGCCGGGCCTGCCCCGATAACTGCCACATGTTTATTCTTCATCTTTGTAGAATTTTAGATAAGCAGGAGCTTCCGGGCGACCAAGGTCCTCCCCGTTCGGGCCTTTAAACTTGGCAACCGGATCATAGGATATTCCAATTTTGTCAAGGATTGGTTCTGCCGGCACCTGGTGAACCTGCAACCCGATTTCCCATGGATCGTATCCTAGCACCATTCCGGCTACTTCTTCATAGGTGAACACCGGGATTCCATGCTGGTTTTTGCCATAGGTTTTACCTTCCATCTCGCTGAGGGCATATTGCCAGCGATCGAGAAACATGGGGCAACCCGGGCAATTTGTGATAATCATGTCAGGTTCATAAGGCTCCATTGATTCAAACTTTTTCCTGGAACAGGCAATTGAAAAACCCCGGTTGGCCTGCACTGCATATTGCCTGAATCCAAAACCGCAACAATGCCGCCGCTCAGGATAATCGACCACTTCACCACCCCAGGCTTCAATCATCCCGCTGAGCACATAGGGGTATTCGGCACCGCCAATACCTTTATGCGGGAACATTTTGGAATAATGGCAACCAATATGCTCTACCACTTTCAACGGACGCCCGGTTTCCTTATTAACCAGCCGGTATTTAGCCTTTGCTGCAATTTCGTCCCTGAATTTGTAAATAATATCGCTTGCATGTGCAAGGTTTCTCGGCACCTGAAACTCTCGTGCTGTGGCTTTGTAAAGAAATTCCCGGGTTTTCTCAAGTGTTTCGGGGAAATGATGCCAGGTTTCCAGGATCTCGGTGTACAAGCCGAAGGATGTAATACAGGATGCAATATAATTCTCATAGCCGGCTTCGGCCATGAGTTTCTTGGCCTTGGCGACGTCG
>JANXXZ010000056.1 GCA_025350385.1 Bacteroidales bacterium | reverse complement strand
TCATTAGGGCCTCCCAGCAGTACAATGAATGCATCCAGGTCATGGATCAGTGCCTCGGCTGCCTCACCAAACCGCTCGGGTAACCACTGTTTGTTGGTGTAGGATGCCCCGGGGCAAATAACAACCAAGGGCTGATGTTCTTTCAATCCATCTGCAGACAGGCGGTTTATTATCATTTCCAGATCTTTTACAGGGATAATGACCTCTGTCCCATGTCCGTCATACTTTATATCATGATGGCTGACTGCATCAAAATACTTCAGGTAAACTGGTTTTGCTTCGCGTAATAGATTCTTACCTATCCAAACCAACAAATGGCGGCGAAAGGATTGTTTACTGTAGGAAGAAACTTCAGGGAAGCGGATAGTTATTTTCAGGTATTTGGTTCTCAGGTTGTTATGAAGGTCAACAAGCCAGTCGAATTGCTCCTTTTTAATCCGATCCTTTATACGAAGGAGTTCTTTTTTACCCCCGGATTTATCAAACGTAATAACCTTGTTGATATGAGGGTTATTTTGGACCAATGCTGCAAATTCTTTTTTTACTAAATAGCTGATTTTTGCGTGAGGAAACTTTTGGCGCACAGCCCTCACGAGCGGGGTAGTGAGAATAATATCACCAATGGAGCTAAGCCGGACAATAAGAATGCTGCTAGGTTCAGGCACAATCATTTTTTGAGATCGCAAAAATAATGATAATAAACCGTAAAACATTAACCAGGCAATTTCGGTTTCTATTATAGGTGGTAATACTTTTCATTTAATACCTAAATCAGTTTTCCTGCCGGGTGTAAAGGTGCTGAGAACCATTCAGGCAGCTTCAACATTATCCGGAATCCGAAACCAAGATCGTCATAACTTCTTCTTATACCTATCGTCAATTTCATAGTCGAAAAATTAACCATTCATTAACAATAATTTAAGACGAAAATTTACAAACCGGTCTAAAAACAGGGTCAAAAAAACAACCAATACTTTCTATTTTGATTCGATACGCTCTGAAACCATTGATTATAGGGAAATATGCCAATATGGTGAATGTTTTGGAAAAAAAATATTTTGTATATACTTTGGCAGGTAAGAATTCGACATTTTAAAAAAGAACTAATTAAACCCTGACCAATGAAAAAAACATTACTCCTTTTCCTGGCAATTGCCGCATTGACTACCACACTAAATGCAGGTGGCATTGTGACTAATTCCAACCAGAGTGCAGCCTATGTGAGAATGCTAGCACGCGATGCGTCATACAATATTGATGCGGTTTATTTTAACCCGGCAGGTCTTATGCTATTGAAGGACGGATTTCATCTGTCGATCAGCAACCAGACTATCTTTCAGGACAGGAAGATTACGAATAATTACAAATATCTAAACCAGAGTGAATACAAAGGCAAAGTTTTAGCCCCGGTATTCCCCAGTGTTTATGCTGCTTACAAAACAGGTAAGGTTGTGATTTCCGGTGGTTTCAACGCAGTTGGAGGTGGTGGCAGTGCTACTTTTGATAAAGGATTGCCTTCGTTTGAAATGGGAATATCCGACCTCGTTCCGGGCTTGCAGGCTCAGGGAGTGCCGGTTACCAAATACAGTACTGATATTTATTTTAAAGGAAGCTCAGTTTATTGGGGAGCACAGTTGGGAGTTTCAACTGAGTTAACCGATAATGTTTCAATATTCGCCGGTGCCCGTTTGGTTATGGCTTCAACCACATACACAGGCCATATAAAGAGCAATACATTATATTCTGATTCTCCGATTTTTAACGAGTCAACTTCAATTTCAGCTTCTGACTTCTTTGCAGGCGCCCAGTTAAAGTACACCCAGGCAGCTACCCAGTTCAGTTCTTATCCAGCCGGAATGGTAATGCCTGAAGGTGTTGCAACCCAGGCAGGCGTTCCGGTTGGAACCACCTTTGGTCAAGCTGTTGCAATATTTACAAAAGCTGCCGGACAAGCTGCAGCCCGCAAAACAATCCTTGCCGACCAGGAGGCTGATGTTACTCAAAAAGGAACAGGTTTTACTCCCATTTTCGGATTAAATGCGAACCTGCTTGATAAAAAACTAAATATAGGGATGAAGTGGGAATTTGTAACTCCTATGCTGGTAAAAAATAAGACCAAGAAAGATGTGATTGTCGGCTTCAAGCCAGATGGCACGCCGGTAACGCAATTCCCTGACGGACAGAGTTTCCACAATGATATGCCCGCACTTTTATCGTTGGGTGCTGCCTATAAGGTTTCTGACAAACTGAATGTATCACTCGGTTATCATTTATATTTTGATAAAGCTTCGGATTATGGCAAAACCAGCACTGAAGGAGTCTATATTTCGAATGAAACTCTCATTGATAAGAATTACTTCGAAGTTGCACTGGGAGTAGAATACAATATCACGAAAAGTTTACTGGTCAGTGCCGGTTACCTTCGTGCACAAACAGGCGTTTCGGAAGCCTATCAAAGTGACTTAAGCAACAGCCTTACTTCAAATACCGGTGCCTTTGGATTTGCCTATAATATAAATCCAAATATCCAGATCAATCTTGGAGCCCTCTATACTATGTATAACGACAGTGATAAGAATTTTACTCATTTGCTTGGAACGAACCAGGTCCCGGTAAAGGAAACATATGGCAAGTCTAATCTCAGTGTTGCTGTTGGAGTTGATTTAAGCTTCGGTAAATAACCGATTCATGCTGGTAAAGAAAAAAACCCTCTGTTACTGAGGGTTTTTTTTATGCAAATCCATCAAGATAGATTTAATGAATTATGCAAATCTTTCCGGTATATTGCCTGTCCGGGCTTTGAACGAAAAGATAGTAAATGCCGGCAGCAAAGTGGCGTAGGTTCAATTTGCTAGGCTGGTTGTTTTCATTAAAAGTTATCGGAGCCTCGTAAACAATTATTCCCTTCGGATCCTGGATTGTGATTTTATAATCACCAGGCACTGGAATTTTTAAGGTAAGAAGGCCACTCCCCGGATTCGGATATAAACTTAAATCATTTATACCGGCATTTTCAGACAGACCAATCTCCTGATTGGCTGTAATACTTAAGGTGTCCGAAGCCAGGCTCTGACCACAGTTATTCAGGCCATTAACCCATAATAAGGCAATTCCGTTAAAATTCGAATTCCATTGAACCTTGCAATTGCTACCATTGGCAATTATGCCACCTGCAGTTGCAGGAGTAAATTGCCATATATATTCACTGGTATTTTGCGAGCCCTCTGTTGTGTAATCAGTTGAAGCAGTAGTAAATACATTTACAGAGGCCGGACCCTGCGGTATACCCGGGGCTGCAGGAATTGAATTCACCGTAACTGCTACCTGGCCCGATGCTGTTGATGATCCGTCATTTATCGTAACAGTGTATGTTGTAGTTTCAGCGGGAAAGACCAGCGGATCCGGAATTGTAGAGGTAAATCCTGCTGGATTGGACGACCACAGGTAAGTGTAATTGCCTGAACCACCTCCGGCAAGAGCAAATAATTGTGAACTTCCGCCTGAGCATATTACAGATGGTGTTGCTGAAGCGGATACACCCAGGGGGCCTCCTGAAACAATCACTGTAGTCAGATCAGTTGAAATGCATCCAGTACCCGCATCGGTAACAGTTAAAGTGAAAATTACTGATGAAGTCAGGTTGATGGTTGTCGGGTTAAATGAAGTAGGATCAAGGAGCATAGCTGGAGGTGACCACAATGGATTAAAAGAACCGGTACCTCCGTTGCACGACCCGTTGAGTTGAGTAGATGATCCGTAACCTATGGATTGATCGGTTCCGGCTTCCGGTAGCAACGGAGGCAGGATCGTAAGGATAAGGGCATCCGATACCGGTCCGCATCCCGCAAGGCCACCGGCAGTCATGGTGAGCATTACAGAACCTGCGGAAATATCATTGCTGCCCGGGGTGTAAATTGGTGTAATTAATGAAGGATTATTAAATACTCCGTCGCCGGATGAAGTCCAGAGCACTGTGCTTTGATTTGTTGCTGTTGCCTGCGACAATTCGATGCTGCTGCCTGGGCATACCGGAAGATCCGGTCCGGCATTAGCCTGCGGACCAGCCAGAATATTGAGGGACATGTTGTCCGTCAGGGTTTGCACATAATTATTAAATGCATGAATAGTGAGGATTACCCCTCCATTATAAAGATCGTTATTGCCCGGATAATAGATTGCATCAGGAACACTAACATTGCTGAAAGCACCGTCGCCATTGGTTGACCACCACATGGCAGATGCATTTACCGCAGCACCCGATAACTGGTAGCCCTGTCCGGTACAGGCAGTCCCGTCGGGTCCTGCATATGCGATGAGTAAAAGATTTGAAATAGGCGGCCATGATATATAATCGACCCAGGCTTTATCGGAACCTGCACTTACAGAATAATCCTTCCTGTATACCCATTTCAACGTATGCAATCCACTGGTCAGGGTGTAATTTACTTTGCTCCAGGGCACTTCGCCCGACCATTTGCCTTGTTCTACCCCGTCGACATAGAAGTACAGGTAATCATAATTGAGTTCTGAAGATACTTTCCTGTAAAAACTGATATCCGATCCAGAAAGGAAATCTAAAACAATGTACAGCGTACTTTCCTGGTTATCAGTCAATACACCGGAACGGGCACAATAAGTCCCTTCATAAGGTTGATCTGTTGTTACCGTCCAGTAGCTGTTGCCGCTAAGTTGCCACGGATATCTTGTAAAGTTTCCGGTCTCGAAATCCTCAACTATTGGTCCGATATTCACATAGATACTGTCATTTACTGATAAGTTCTTGTCGCCTGCCAGGTTTAATGTCATAAATCCAATGTGGCCGGTAGGGCATGAGGCAAGCGCTTTGATCTGGAATGTCAATATAATGCTGCTGCCGCCGTTCAGCGTGTCCAGGCTGTTCGTTCCCAGCAAAATAATAAGATTAGGATCAATGGTGCTGAGCAGGGCCTCCACATTCAGCGCTTCGGAGCCTCCGTTGTTCTTCAGGGTAACTAGGAGGTTTCCGGTTTCACCGGGCATAAGAATATTATTATTGCCGTCGGAGATGGCAATATTGTTTACTACAACATCAGCCGACCATGCAGGCAGCTGTATGGTCCGGTTGAAAACATCCTCATCGGCAACAAGCTGGCTCTGAATGTTCAGCAGATGGCCATTGGTAACAGCGTTTGAAACCTGAAACCGGAATGCATCGGGAAATGTGATTGTTTGCCCCGGTGCCAGCGTTCCTATTATTTCAACACTGTCAATAAGTGTGGTAAACGGGTCATTCAACGAGAGATGCAAAACCACATTGTGGAGCGCTGAACTGCTGATGTTTTTCAGCACTGCCGTAAGATGGGCAGTTTCTCCATATTCAATAATACTGTCGCCTCCCGAATTTACCAGGTACGAAATCTCAACTCCCTTAGTTGTGAAATTGAGTGTTTTAGTGGTATATAAGAAGTTGTTGTCCTCGGCATAAAAACGGATAGGAACATTCTGGTAGGCTTTCTCAGGCGTTCCGGTAAATAAACCGTCATCAGTTATTGACATTTCGGTGGGGAAAGGCTGGGCGGTTAAATGAACCATTGAATTGGCCGTGGGTTCTGCCACCGAATCAGTAATAGCGGCAAAATGATAATTCACACCATCGCCATTCGAAATGCCGGCATTCCATGTTATATAAGAGGGAGAGTCGACAGTTCCGTAATAAAATTCAATATTACCATTCGGATAAAGAGTCACGGCAAAGTTCAGATCGGTAGTTGTTGCTTGGCCGCTCATCGAGGCTTTCCACCGGAATGTGGCGCTGTTCTGGTCGCCCTGGTACCAGATGCCATCACCTTCGGAAGCCTCCAGGATAAGTGGTTTTGACATGTACGGTGAAATGGACCTGGTGTTCTTAAAGAATGTTTTTTCATAAATAATGTAAGGCCAGGGCAGAACCTGGTCGTCGAACTTGAGGTATCCGTCAACATGAGGAAATACTTTGTTGTATGATTTACCATAGAACGGAAAGGTGAAAGGAAGATCTTTTGAAGCGAAGCCATCGGAAGAGTTGGAAACCGTGAGTTGCTCGGCATTTACCGCCGGGAAAGCAGCCGTGTTTTGAGTTTCGGAATAATCGTTCACAAACCGCCATTTATAGGCCGGGTTGCCACCGGTGGCGTTCATCTGCTGGCTGAAAGGCTCATAAATCCTTGCTTCGGGTAAGGATGTATTGACGATGGCCGGCTGGTTTACATTTATAGCTGCAATTATCGTAAGTGTCGTAAGACCGTTATCGACAATCGGCACATTGCTGCCGGAGCAGGGAATGCTTACGACGCCGGAAGTGTAATCAATCAGTTCATAGGATACGATAAGCCCGGTTGCAAGATTTAACGGGTCATCTTCCTCGAGCATAAGGAAAAATTTCGCCGGCTGTCCGCTTGTTATTTCACTTAAAAGGGGAGTGGCATCCAGTCCGAATTCAATTGTTTTATCAGCCTCGGTGGTACCACCCTGCATGTATTTGTCTCCGCCCTGGAAATCGAAGATTGGCAGGTTCAGGGTAACCTCGGGTTCAGTTGCCGAGAGGTTTTTGGCTACACCGGCAATTATTTTTATCTTATTACGACATGTATGTTTCAGGGTTACTTTCATGGTAAGCTTTGGCGAAAGATCCTGTTTGGCATAGGCAATATAGGCAAGGTTATCCCAGATTCCGCCGCTGGCAGGATTCTCGGCGAATGATTTGTACATTGCATATGAGAAACCCTGGTCAGCCCAGTTAGTGACATTACCATACGTATTTGCTATTTTAAATCCACCTATTTCCCAGTCCCTGACATCAACAATACCATCACCGTTAATGTCGATGTTATTAGTGAACTGACCATCGCCATTATAGTCCCACCGTATGGAATCGTTATATCCCAGGATAGTCATGGCGTGATTGGGGCTACTGCCCCAGGAGGTGATGACATATTTTCCCGCATCAGGAGTTCCGGCTGGCAGTTGGGATGTTACATTACCGTATTGTGAGTAAAAATGGGCTACACCGCCGGCTCCTGTTTCGCCCATATGGTTGTATATCCAACTCCTGAGCATGTTGATCCCTTCAATGGTATTAAGAGGGATTGAATATACATCGGTAATCCTGTTGTGCATGGCGTTGTAATACTTGCTGTATCCGCTCATCCACCGGGCCGGTCCCCCGAACGAAAGTCCACCGTAATCCAGAACACTCGGATTCCCGCATCGTTTCACAATTTCCCACGATTCAAGGAAACTTACACCGGCATCGGAGCCTCCATTGATAAAATCATAAGTAAAATAGGTGGCACACTGGTTTTGAGGAAGATTTGCCGGAACCCCCCGCTTTGCATCAAGTTCATAGGTGAGTCCCAGCCCGATGCTGCTGGCCTGGCCGCATTCAAGCCCTGATTGGGTGAAGAGTGGCCGGAAATAAGGGAGGGTTGAGTTATCCACCGAAACGGGTAGAGTGAGCGGGCCCCTGGTTTTCATTGTAGGTTTGAGCCGGGGCACTGCGGCAAGCCTGGATAACTGTTGTTCTGAAAGAGGCGCCAGTTGCTTAAATGAGGTAATTTGCTGGGCAAATGTGGCAGGATAAATAAAGAATGCCAATACAGCGAAGAGTAGGAGTTTCTTCATACGGGGGAATTAAAAATCTCACTAAAAGTAATAAGAAAACAGGATGACTGTTGCAGTTTAATCAGGAAAAAATAAGAATAATATTCCTGCCTACTTTTTTTTCGAAGCCGTGTCAGACTTTTTGTTCGAACCGGCTGTATCAGCAGCTTTATAAATGGTAATATTGAACTTCTGATCCTTTACCGCCTCGCTTATTTTCTTTTCAATCTCGAGATTGATATAGTCTTCCTTCAGTTTTGCATTTTCCTTCCTCACCTTTCCTGATATCATCTTGTAGCCAAATATTCCGGAAATGCATAATGAAATTGCAAGCGCTAAGATGGCAAGTACCCGGGTAACCGGATCGTATTTCCGTTGTAAAGGTTGGACTTCTGATGGTTGTGAAGCAGGTATGGTAACAACTTCTTTGTCGTTGGCCTGCACAGTAATGCTTACGGGGATGTGACGTTCAAGGATTTCCTCAAAATAATCAGCAATGGTATCCTTTACGAGGTAATCCAACGACTGCCTGATAGGACCGAAGTTGATGTAACTGGTTATGACCAGCAGGGTAAATTCAATAAGGAACGATCCTTCCTTCTCTTTATAGTTCAGGAAGTAGATACGCGTATTTTCGCGGATCAGGATACTCCGTTCTATATTTATGCGCAGGAAGTCGCGGATGGGGTTTTCAGCATCAGGCCGGTTTCGCCTCACATTCTCATCGAACCGTGTTAACTCGCTCCGTAAGAGGTCGCGAAGTTCGGAAAAAGATTTATCCTTATCCCTGATGCGGATGGAGTATTCAATTTCGCGGACAGTTAAAGCGGTAGTATCGTTGATCCTGAGCATTTGTCTTTTTTTGGAGACGGTGGGCATCGGATAAGCTGATGCTGGTAAAGGTTAATGGTTTAATGGTCAATAGGTAATACCTAATCTGATAGTTTTGGTATATTTACTTTTCAAAAGCCAGGAACCTTGATTGGATTATGATGCAGTAATTTAGCTCTTGATCTCCTCGTGATCGCCCTGGAAGCGGAAACCAAGGCGTTTACCTGTTGCTATTTTCATGTTATCGAGGGTTGACTGCATATCGGCAACAGTAACTTCCTTCATGTTTTCATAAGGAGGGGTGAGCAGGTCGAAGTTGATGGTATAGCGCATGGCCGATTCAATAACCTGGCGGGCAGCAGTACGATCCATCACCGAGGTTTGGAAGTTGTTATAGAGTTGCCCGACTTCGCGCTTCCCTTCAATAAAATAATGGCTGTCCTTATTCACAAAGATCCGCCCGATGAGGTATCCAAGATCATTTTCTCGGTTGTATTTGAATGAATCGGCCAGGAAGTTAAAGATCATGATGATGCCGCAGTATGAACGGTTGGGTTCTTCGCGCACGTAAGATGTTTTCATGACTTCGTGATCGCGCGAAAATTCAAACACATTAGTATGCATCATAAAAATAAGCACATCGCTGCCGAATTTTAGTTCGGCTTCAAACTCTCCTTTATCGTGGTATTCGAATGAAATCTGAAGCTTTTCATTTCCATGCCTTACCCGGTACTCTGCTACCATTTCATTTAAAATGGATTTGAACATGCTGAATGTAGCCACAGTCAGTTTATAGATATCCTGTTTGAATGCGGCTTTTTTGCGGATACCTTCAAATAAATCGTCACCGGGAAGAACGTCCATCATAGAAAAAGAGGTTTTTCAAAATTTGTATAAAAGTACAAAATTGTTCATCTAAACCTAATTAAATACGGGTAAACGGCTTTGAGAATACTTGATCATCATCTGCAAGGCACTGGAGGCATCATCCGGGGCACTGGAGACATATTAACCGACGCTGGAGAAATCAATCTTGAGTTCTTCTGAAAAGCTGAATCCGAGTTTTCGCGCGAAGGCGCAAAAGTGCCAAGGTTTCCGCTCTTCTGACTTCTTACTCCCTACTTTTTAAAATTTATTCTTTCCTTTTGCTCATAACAGGAATCCATATTTCTTCCTCCGAATCGGGGTGGTCATTCCTGTATTTTTCGCCCAGTATCTCAAAATGAGGCCTGTTGTCCAGAAGGTATTCAGAGCCCGGAAGCCAGGTTCCGAATATATACCCGAATGTCCGGGGAGCTTCACTGGCTGCTCCTTTATGCAGAAAGACGGCATAAAGACCGCCAGGCAGCAGGATGGTTTCCATATCGTCAGGTACTGTGTCAAAGTCTGTTACTTCAATGGAGGCCCATTTTTCAAATTCTGTTTCCGGGTTAAAATTGACGAAGTACGACGGATCATATACCTGCATTGAATAGAGTAAGGTGCGGATTGGGTTCTGAATTTCTTTTCGCCGGGGCATAAAGCTTTGCCACAACAATTGCGTTTTATTGTCGGACAATGACATCCTCATTCGTTTCCCGATTAATTTTTTTTCGGAGATCCGTTCAATTCGTGGTTCCATGCTGATGTTACCTGATTTTGAATCCAATTATAAGCCTGAAATACCGGTTGAAGATAGCTGCTATATCGTTTTGCGAATTTCGTTTGTTCAGCCCGAACAGAAAAGAATGATAAGCCCCAACACCAAATCCGTTTTTGTCGGACGTATTGCCGTCCTTACAATGAGTGCGATTGACTGATAAACAGAATTCATCAAAAAATAACTCCGGCCTTTTTTGTCCGAAGGATGGGAAAACAAAAAGAATAAAGAAAGGAATAAAAACTAAATGCCTCATTACGAATAATTTTAAAACAGAAGCCAGCGATGTCCGCTTGTATGAATCAAACATCCTGAATGGATGAAACAACAGGCAACCAAAAATAATTAAAATTAATTCGCGGCAATCCGGATATTGCTTTCTTATTTAATGCTTCAATCCGGTTCAATCGGATTTAATCCGCTTCCGGCCCAGCGTATAACTAACACCGAGACTGAGTTTGAAAAGCGGAACACCTAACATGGATGAAGTATTCACGTTGAAATAGGATCGGGAATGAATGGTGGGAATGGTTACTCCCAATTGCAGGATGCCTTTCCATTTTGCGCCTCCGGCCCTGAATGTAATGGCTGGTTCAAGATTCATAAAATCAATCGTAGTGTCGGAATAGAACCTGAAATCAGTGTTCCACCATTCAAACTGGTCGTATAGGTATGCATGAATATGAAACAGCTTTACATAGTTAGCTCTCACATCGAAAGCCACATCCAGGTTTTTACTTGTATAAGCAAGCCCGGGCTGGGTAAACAGGTTAAAATACTTCGCGTTCAGATCAGGGCTGGGCTGACTGCTGTGATCAATTCTGTCGGTAGTATTGCCATAGCCTCCACCGCTGTACCATTGAAAAAGACCTTTGTGAAATTTCCCGAACGGGGTAAAATAACCTGCACCGGCTTCGCCTGAAAACATATTGAGCTTTTCAACCGATCCATCCCCGCTTTTAAAATGCCTGTTATGATACATTCCATCCATCATAACCCCGGCATGAACTGATACTCCATAGGCTGCCTGTAAGTTATATAATCCGCAACCCGAGGCGCCGAGCGAAGCCGAGGTATTGAATTCTCCTTTTTCGGCCAGCATCGGTGAATGAATTGCATTGGGTTTATAAAGGGTCACGCACCCGGTGCACATGAGCAGGAACCCGGGGAGGCAGGTTAACAGGAAAATTTTTATAAACCGGATCATACCTTTTTCTCAGCTTTATGCTGGTTTAATACAAAGTTGCACTAAGTTAAGCATAAATTATTGAAATACAAAACAATATGCAGATATTTTTAAATTCAGCCCTGGTGAGCGGTACACCGGAACGTTTATAATAAGACTACATGATAGCTTTTGAAGTGAAGAAGATCAATGTACTCCAAAGAAATGTCCCTGCCCGGAACGGATCAACGAAACGGATGGGATCAGTTATTCTGTTTTACCCGGTTCATCTTCTTCACTGAGGCCTTTTGCCAGGATGGTATTGCATTCGGAAGCGCTCAACCGGTGTTTCAAAATATCCTGGTATTCCGTGGAATGGTACCAGGAATTGAAATCCTTTTTAATACGGAATCTGATCACCACGGTGCGGGTATAATCCCAGGCTCCCTCCAGAATTTCCGGTTTGTCGTCCAGTACCAGGTAACGGCCGTTGAATTTCTTAAATACTTCTTCAGCTCCATCAAGGTATTTCTGATATTCATTGAAGTCCCTGATCTTTATATGAGCAATAAAGTAATAACTCATTTTGGTTGAAAATTGATGATACTTTTTTTTGACGTTTAAGCTATTATATGAAGCTGAAACCAGGGCAACATTCCGGTCGGTTTCCTTTCAGGTAATATATTTTGGAGGGCAAACCCTGGATAACTTATTGTCCCGGTAATTCCCGTATGGTCTATAAACCGATTGCACTTTCAGTCGGGGAAGGGTCACAGGAATGCCTCAACCCGGGCAAAGTTACCGGTTTTTATACATGAATGTGTCCATAATTTTTTCGCTGAGGATAGTGAGGAGTTCCTCAGTGCCCATAATTTCTAAAATGAGGGCACTGATGAGTTCAACACTGCCCATATTTTTTGAGATGAGGGCACTGATGAGTTCAACACTGCCTATATTTTTTGCGCTGGGGATAGTTAGGAGATCTGAGTGTCCATAGTCATCGGAAATAGTCCGGAGGATTAACGTGCAAAGTGAATCCTACTAATTGAATCTCCATAATAACCAAAAGCTAGCCAGGACAGGCCGGTGCGGGATTTCCCCGTTAAACCGGGGCAAGCTGTGCAACACGGCTTCATTACCTGTACGCCCCAGGCGGATTGGATCGTGAAAAACGACCACAAGAAGACTTAGTTATTAGCAATTGCCAATTATTTAACTCTTTGATATTCTGTTTCTGAGATCATTTTGTTATCTTCATATAATGCTAGCTTAATTATTTTGTTGTCTAGAAATACTACCTTCATTTGATTTAATAATAGCTGATTTCCATCATATATCTTTTAGTTTATTCCATTACTTGAGTTATCAAATTTAAACTTGGTAATTGAAGTTGGTTTTATATCCTGTCCTTTTATGTTCGGATCTATGTACTGGATTTTAGTTGAATCATAGCTTTTGATTGATTCTTTGATTCTTTCGCCATTCATCAACATATAATATTCTCCTGAGTTAGTAAATTCTAATTGTAAGATAGGGTTTTCGAGGTTCTGCCAAACACCGACAATTTTGTTTGAATTATTAGTTTCAGATTGATTACAGCAGAGTAGAGTTGTTGAAATAAGAATGATTAATAGAGCAATTGAGGTTTTCATAATTTTTTTAATTTGTGGGTTTATATGTCTATTAAAACGATATCTACAATGTGTTATTATTCATGCAGTTAATTTTTCTAGTTTGTTGCTAACGGTGGCGTTATGAATCGTGCCGGATTGCGGGGTTGCGACTATTTCCCCCTTGACAAACCTACGAGTAGGGACGAAACGCTCTAAAACCCACTGAAATAGGCATGTTCTATGACCAGTTGTTGCACTAAATCCCATCCCGAAAAGGGGAGGGGTAGTACAAAAGTGTGTTTATCCGATTAAATGAATCACCAAAAATCACTTAATTATGGAAACATAACCAATGCTACGAAAAAAGTCATTCACCATTGCAGAGCAGGTAATTAATCAGGTAAGGGATTTCAGGAATCTTTACCAGGAACCGGGTTGACCGGTTCTCAGAAGTCTTACGTATTTATTGAAACGCAAGAGTAAACTTAATAATATGCTGGCCGCTGTGGAATTTCCTATTAAACCGGGGCAAGCTGTGCAACACGGCTTCATTACCTGTTCGTCCCAGGTGGATTGGGTCGTTAAAAACGATCCAACGAAGCCTTAATTATTGTGGACAGCTGATTATTACCTTCTTCTAATATCTATTATTTTATCTTCCGGATCTCTTCTACAATCCCAGATCATGATTATCAAAATAAGGTTGTCAAACACTTCGTAAAGTATTTGATAGTCTCCAGTAATCAATGCTCTAATTGGAGGATCGTCGGTTTGCTTACCGAGGATAGGATTCTTTGCTAATAATGTTATACTCTTATTGATTTTGGAAGAAAGCTTCTTGCTATATAGTGTATTCCCATTGCGGGAATGATAAAATTCAAGAATATCAAATAAATCTAATTTTGCCTCAATTGACCATTCTATTTTGACCCGAGCCATTGGTTAATTTCTTTTTGTATATCATCATGAGAAATTGTCTGCCCTTTTTTCAGTTGCTCACGGCCTAAACGAATTCTTTCTTTTTGATAATCAGAGAGCCTATAAACCTCTTTTTCAACCTTGATATCTATCAGAACCTTGATTGCTCTCAGGAAAGAAGTATCATTGATATTGGCTAATTGACTGATTATCTTTTCCCTAAGTTCTATTGTGCTCATTTCAGATAGTTTTGTGTAAAGTTAATATTTTTTTAAGCTATCTGTCAGCTGAAAATTTGATTCAATTGGCCACAACAATTGTGTTTCCACATATATCCTGAACTTCAATATTGAAATACTAACTGCTAATCAAAAATACGTAAAAAAAATTACCGCTACTGTTTAAGATTGAAAAA
>JANXXZ010000495.1 GCA_025350385.1 Bacteroidales bacterium | reverse complement strand
CATCCTATCCGACTTTACCTTTTCAGCAGTTTTATCTATTTCCTGTTGTTTTTTTCATTCAATAAGGCTGATAATACATTTGAAAACGGCAACATTAACAAGGTTAAAGTAAATGACTCTGCCAGGCTTGCGATCCAGCAGGATCCACTGCACCAGGATAAAAATAAAAAGGCGGACACATCCTATCAAGAAGGAATTAAGGCGGCCGGTAAAATTATTAATCTTGCCGGTGACAAAAAAGAATATGTTTTTATTAATGATTCAAACACAAAATTCAACTTGACCGTCAATGCAGACCTGGACTCATTACTGGCTAAAAAGGTGACCCCAAAGGAGTACCTGGAGCAGCAAAAAAAACTGGATTCGAAAAAGAAAGCTGGTTTTTTTACGCGTATCATTACGGTGAAAATACTGAGCATGAACCTCAGAGGGGAAGAAGGGAAAAAAGAATTTGTCAGGAAACTTATAGAGACATTTTTTCATAATATTCCTAAAATGTTATTTTTCCTGCTACCAATATTTGCCTTCCTGCTGAAGTTGCTTTATTTCCGCCACAAGCAATTCTATTATGTTGATCATGCGGTACTCAGCCTCCACTATTTCAGCATAATATTTCTTTTGCTGGTATTCAGCAATTATATTCTTGATAAAATTTTTGGTACCAGTATTTTTTCCACTTTGGCTGTTATCTGGATATTTCTTTATTTGCTGATTGCCATGAAAAAGTTATACCGGCAGGGCTGGGGAAAAACGATTGTAAAGTACTTCGCTCTTGGGTTCCTATTCACGATTACAGTGTTGATTACGCTTTTTGTCAACCTGGTGGTTACGACGATGATGGTATAGGTTACGGAAGATTAAAGAATGGAGTAGGGAGCAGGTAGTAAGGAGAAGGGAGTAAGGAGTAGGGAGTAAGAAAAAGCGATATCTTAACTTCACTCTGTGTATGTTGACAGTAATAAATAGTTAAACGGAAGTCTACCAAACAGTTATAATCACTTCTGTACTTTTAATACCCGTTATCGGTTGAATAAAGAATTACTGGTTATTAATTAGCTGTTAACTGATAACAATTAACTGATAACCGTTAACTCCTTATCAAAACGGCTAAAATCAAACTACTAACAATGGCCTGGTTTCAACTATGCACATGGGGCTTTGCATAATCGATCATGCCCTGGAAATCAACAACAACAGCAGGTTCATTTCCAACCACCCAGGCATCATGTCCTGAAGGAAGAAGGGAAACATCACCGGCATGGCATTCAAATATCTTCCCGTCATCCATCTTTACCAGCAGTGTTCCCGAGACATGGTACTGAAAGTGTGCTGCTTCACAACTCTTTGTCTTAGCAATTGGCTGTACCGACGTTGACCATTTCCAGCCGGGTTCAAATACCGCCCTGCCAACTGTTGCACCGCCTATTTTAGTAATTTCAATGAGTCCAAACGGGAACTCCCGAACTTCATCAGGTGTTCCGAAACTCTTTACTTCTGCCTTTTCCATTGTACACCTCCTTATTAATAGTTGTTTTATAAATACATTACGCACCCGGTAAATAACAAAACTGATTTTACCATGCACAAGATTATCCATTTACAAACCATAACATAAAATGTTGCTGTCAGGAATTTTACCCGATTCTCTAAACCGATTTATGTTTGAAAGATTAATTTTAACTATCCAATCAGAAGTCGTATCTTACAGGCAAATTGTTATTTCCGGAGATTTTCAGTATTAAAATCTTTGTAACAGATCGCCTTAAAGAAGCCACAGATTCACAGATTTCATTTACAGCAGGAAAAGAGCTAATTTTTACAGGTATTAGTTTAAAAGGTTTCCTGTAACTTTCGGTAATCTGATTAATCAGTGAATCTGCCGCAGTTATTCTTGTTGGCTGTAGTTTAGTTATGCATGTTAAACTACTTCGAAATTTATCATTCTTTAATCGGTGTTCGATATTAATGATTTATCAGTTAATGAATTACGAATGATGATTAACGAATACCGAATGATGGAGTAGAAGATTTTTGTA
>JANXXZ010000432.1 GCA_025350385.1 Bacteroidales bacterium | reverse complement strand
TATTTTAAAGATCAAGGTTTACTTTGTTTTACCGAAGTTTACAACAAAGCTCTAAACTCTATGAACCGCCGTATGCCGAACGGCACGTACGGTGGTGTGAGAGGACAGTGAGGGAAATAATCCCTCACTTCCTACTCGATTGTTTTGAATTTCAATAAATTCACAAATCTGCTCCTTTATACAAATCATTCAGAATTATGTTTTAGCTAATCCCTATACTTTTCCAGTCATCATGAATGGATACTTGTTCTCACACCGAAAGCCGGAATCCCTCTTCGGGAAATCATAAATAATGGATGAACATTCTGACATATTCCATATGTTTTGTATGTTTGTAGAACAAAACATAACGATATGAAAAAATACCAACTTGTTTTATGCTTGATGCTGGTGGCAATACTTGCCGGTTTCGTTTCTTATTCGCAGGATTGCGGTTACTATCCTGTTAAAAAAGGTACCTTTATGCGTTACCAGTCACTGGATGCAAAGGGCAAGGTGACCGGCACTTCACGTGTTACTATGCTGGATGTAATGCAAACCGGAGACGCTTCTTTGTTCCAGGTAAAAGCAGAGGCCTGGGACGAAAAGGACAAACCTCAGCCTTCAAGGGAGTATACAATGAAGTGTGAGAAAGGCCAGTTCACAGTTGATATGCAAAGCCTTGTGGATCCGAAGTCGCTTGAAGGTTTTAAGGATATGGAAATCAGTTTTACCGGTACGGATATTTCTTATCCTTCAACGCTGAGTGCCGGGCAGGTCCTGCCTGATGCGAATGTTACCATTGGTCCTGCTTCGGGGGGAATGGCACTGCTGAAAATGACAATTAATATTACAAATCGCGTTATTGTTGGTCCCGAATCGGTGACCGTACCTGCCGGTACTTTTGATTGTTTCAAAATTACCTATGATGTGGATACGAAATTCGGGATAAAGGTATCAACCAAAGCTACTGAATGGCTGAATAAAGGTGCAGGAACAGTGAAGACAGAAACTTACGATAAAAAGGGAAAATTAATGGGAAGTAGGGTGTTAACGGAACTTAACCGCTGATATCCAAGAGTATAATTATTATTCTCTTTTGTTGCTTTAAGCAATTCAGGGCAATGGCCGGAGCAAAAATTTTCCGACCTTTGCCCTGATCACATTAATACCCGTATTTCGTGACTTTTTCTCTTGTAACCGCTTATCCATTTTGGTTTCTGATCTTATGCCTGCTTGCCGGGGCAGGGTATTCAGCTATACTTTACTATAAAAATACATCTAACGGATTTAACAATACCACTGTTCGTATTCTCTCCGTTCTGAGGATGCTTGCGATTTCCCTGATTTCATTCCTTCTTCTGTCACCACTTCTGAAAAGCACTTCACGACATACTGAAAAGCCGATTGTACTCCTGGCTATGGATAACTCTGAATCTATCCTGGTTGGAAAAGATTCAAGCTGGTACCGAAAGGAATTTACGCCGGCTTTCCGCAACCTGGCCGATAAGCTCAGCGGAAAATATGAAGTGAGGACCTACAGCTATTCTGATAAGACCGAAACCGGGCTCAACGGCAGTTTCGATGGAAAGCAAACAAATATCAGCGATCTATTCAGCGAAATAAAAACCCGCTATTCAAATCGTAACCTTGCTGCCCTGGTTCTTGCCGGCGACGGAATTGTGACCCAGGGACCGGATCCAGTATATTCAGCCGAAAAAGTTCCATACAGTATCTATACCATTGCTATGGGCGATACTTCGCAACATAAGGATCTGCTTATTGCCCGGGTGAATTATAACCGCCTGGCTTACCTTGGGAACAGCTTTCCCCTTGAAATTACTGTAATTGGGCATAAATGCAGCGGGTCGAAAAGCAGATTGACGGTGAGTTCGGGAGAAAAGCAGATGTATTCGGAGGAGTTGCCAATTCCGACTGATAATTTCTCAAAAACCATTAATGTAACCCTTACTGCTACAACTGCAGGTGTTCAAAGGTACCACATCAGTCTTACGGCTTTACCGGGTGAAGTAAGTACCGCAAATAATACCAGGGATATTTTTGTGGAAGTACTCGATGGACGGCAAAAGATATTATTGGTTTCTGCTGCCCCGCATCCCGATATTGCCGCGATCAGGCAGGCAATTGAACGTAACCGGAACTACGAAGTTGAAGCATACCAGCTAAGCGCTTTTTCCGGAAATATTTCAAAATACAATCTTGTGATTCTTTACCAGGTGCCTTCGCTGAGCGATGCCGGATCGCAACTTCTTACCCAGCTGAAAACCAGCCAGGTCCCGGTTCTGTGCATTCTCGGCTCGCAATCGAATTTACCGGCATTCGATGCCTTGCAGGCTGGCTTGAGTATTCCACCTTCAACGGTATCGGCTTCGGAAGCATTCCCCGTTCTGAACTCAAATTTCAGCCAATTC
>JANXXZ010000423.1 GCA_025350385.1 Bacteroidales bacterium | reverse complement strand
CAAAGGATTTCCACTGCAATCCCTAACGGATTTCCTTCAACCTATCCAAAACTTCCTGCTTTTTTCTTCTTCCACTTTGTGAATTTCGGCCATGTATAAATTTTCCATCCTTCTCTTCAGAAAATCATTTGCTACCGAAGGGAATAACTCGAGCAACAATTCTTCTTTTTCATCATTTGCAAGTTTCACTCCCCCGTATTCTTCAAACACAGGATTCTCCTGCCGGCGATAATACTTTGTGTCATATGGAATTTCTTCTCTTACTCCAGCAATCTTATACCTGAATTCCGGGTCGACTGGCACCGGAGTATGACCATAAACTCCTTTTACAAGGTTCACGAACTGTATTGACTTTGATGTATAAACGGGCTCACCTTTTGCCTCATCAATGGCACAGTTCACAGCCTGGGCTCCGACAATCTGGCTTGTGGGTGTGACAAGCGGGGGACAGCCTGAAACGAGTCTGACCAGAGGGATCAACTCCATGGCTCGCGGTAAAAGTTTTTCAAGCTTTAGTTGTTTTAACTGGGCAAGCATATTTGAATACATTCCACCGGGAATCTCAGCATCACGGATTTTATCATCAGGATCAGGGAATCCAAACCAACTTTCAATGCGATGGCAAACTTCAAGCAAATCATCCTCTTTATCGGCTTTCGCAAATGCAATTGCCAGTTCAAACATCTGATCGATGTCGCGGGGCAGAGTATCCGTTATAATATTAAATTCGCGGGGGAAGGCTTTGGTAGAATCAAATTCGGCCAGTTCGTGCCTGATTGAGCGTAATTCAGAATCTAGATTTACAACTGCCACCAGATTAACTCCCGTATCAATATTCATACGATTGCAAAAAAGCTGAATAAGCTCAAATGCAGGCGCCGCCGAACCACCAGCAAAACTCATGAGAGAAGTGTCCAGAATATCCACGCCGTTTACAATGGCCATGAGTGAAGAAGCAAGTCCGTAACCAGGAGTACAATGTGTATGGAAATCAACCGGCACTGAAAGACTTTGTTTAAGCATCCGGATTAAGCGGCCTGCTTTACCTGGGGTTATTAGCCCTGCCATATCTTTCAATGTGACCATATCAGCCCCCATTTTTTCAAATTCCAGTGCCCGCTGTAAAAAGTATTCCTTCGTAAAAATATGCGACGGAAGTATTTTTGCATGTAATAAAGCCCTGATTTTATCACGGGTCGAATATTTCGGATCAACGGTATATACAACGGTGCAATCAGCAATACCGCCATTTTGTTTCACAAATTCTACTGTTGAACGGATATTGTCGGTATCATTCAATGCATCGAAAACTCTCATGATTGAAATGCCTGATTTTATAGCATTCCTGTTAAAACCTTCAATAACATCGTCGGGATAAGGATTATAGCCAAAAAGATTACGACCCCGCGATAAAGCGGTTAATAGTGAGGTATCACCAATAACTTTATAAATACTTTCGAGCCGGGTCCAGGGATTTTCATTTAAATAACGCATAACCGAATCAGGAACAGCTCCACCCCAGACTTCCATAGCATAAAAACCGGCATCTTTAAAACCCGGCAGTGCACGATCCACCTGGTTCTGACTCATCCGGGTAGCAAAAAGCGATTGCTGTCCGTCGCGCAGCGTTACATCGCGTATTAAAAGACTTTTCTTCATTTTTACAGGCCTCTGTTCCATGAAATAAACCGGAAACCTGAATCCCGGTCCACTTAATGGTTATAAATGAATATCTAAAATTTGGATTGTTATTCCATTAACAATTTGGTTTGTTAATTGAATAACAATACAAAATTAGAAATAAAATATAATTATAAGCTGGATTCCAGGAAATAAATTTTCCCTTATCCGGAAAAATTTGTATTCGGCTTAAGTGTTCATTATCTATGTGTTAACAAACCAATTCAGAATAAAGCTTTCATGGAAGAAACAGGTACCTCATATTCAAGCCATCAGGGTTGATCTGAGTACGATCATATTTGCATTTTCTTATGTTCCACTGCCCGGAATGTATTAAAAGTCGCTAACTTAAAAAACATTCATAGCCGATAAAAGGATTTATATATACCAGGATCAGCTGAATTTTTGTATTCAATGACAAGTATTCCCCAGATTAGATTTTACCGGAAATTTTATGCCTTACACCTGTTCAATGATTGGTTTCATCGATTCCTGGTTTTAAATTCAACTCATATGAGTAAATAATGACGTAATTTGAATTTGAATTGAGTCAAAACATTCTGGTTAACCGATCATTACACAAAACAATAAATTCACTCTCCTGTCACAAACAATTGCCAGAACATCGGGAAAGGAGTATTGTTTTTAAGTAATTTCGCCCATCCTCCCAACAATTAGAATTAAACTTATAATGAGATGTTAAAAAACACGATCTTATTTCTAGCATCAGTTGCACTGGTGATTACACTAGGTGCAGGATGCAAATCGAAAAAAGCGAAGAATAATCAAACCTCTGATTCAACCCAGGTAAGCGAAATGCAGGCAAAAGTAAACGAGTACGCTGTGGTAAAGCTTACCACTGACATGAGCAAACTTACAGAAAAGGAAAAGCAAATGCTCCCCATCCTCATCGAGGTTGCTCAGCTGATGGATGATATTTTCTGGGAACAGACCCTTGGAAATAAACAGGCTTTCCTTGATTCGATCACAGATCCGGCTACCAGGCAATTTGCCGAAATCAATTATGGTCCATGGGACCGTCTGGATGGCAACCTTCCCTTTGTTCCCGGCTTCGGGGCAAAGCCCAAGGGAGCCAACTTCTATCCAAAAGATATGACCAAGGAAGAGTTTGATGCGTTCAAGGATAAAAACAAAACAAGCCAATACACCCTGATCCGCCGTGATGAAGCTGGTAAATTGAGATGCGAATGGTATCATGAAGCTTATAAAAACAAAATTCAAAAAGCTGCAGAACTCCTGAAAAAAGCGGCAGAACTGGCTGAAGATGCAGGCCTGAAGAAATACCTGATTCTTCGCGCCGAAGCGCTTCTCACCGATGATTATTTTAAAAGCGATATGGCCTGGATGGATATGAAGACCAATACACTTGATATTGTTACCGGTCCAATTGAAAACTATGAGGATGCACTATTTGGAATCAAGGCTGCAGAAGAATCTTCGGTACTCGTGAAGGATAAAGAATGGAGTAAAAGACTCGAAAAATATATTGCCATGCTCCCTGCGTTGCAAAAAGAACTCCCCTGCGATCCGAAGTACAAGAAAGAAGTGCCGGGTTCAAGTTCCGACCTGAATGCCTATGATATTCTTTATTATTCAGGCAACAGCAATTGTGGCGGCAAAACCATCGCCATCAACCTGCCTAATGACGAGAAAGTACAACTTGCAAAAGGTTCGCGCCGGCTGCAACTGAAGAATGCTATGCAGGCCAAGTTTGAAAAAATACTGGTACCAATCTCCAATGTGCTTATTGAGCCTGAACAGCGTAAAAATATCAAATTCGACGCCTTTTTCAGTAATGTAATGTTCCACGAAGTGGCTCATGGTATAGGAATCAAGAACACTATCACAGGTAAGGGAACAGTCAGGGATGCATTGAAAGAACAGTATTCGGGCTGGGAAGAAGCAAAAGCTGATATTCTTGGTCTCTACCTGGTTACAAAACTGGTTGAAAAAGGAGAAATTAAAGGCATAACAACCGAAGATGCTTTTGTGACCTATATGGCCGGGCTTATCCGTTCAGTGCGATTCGGAGCTGCTGAAGCTCACGGCAAGGCTAATATGATGTGTTTCAATTTCTTCGAAGATAAAGGAGCTTTCAGCCGCAATGCAGACGGTACATTTAAAGTCGATTTTGCAAAAACCCGGCAGGCCATGAATGAATGGAGTGCTTTCATCCTTAAAATCGAAGGCGATGGTGATTATGCCAATGCCGTGAAATACCTTGGAGAAAATGGCGTTGTCAGACCGGAACTGAAAACCGGGATTGAAAAACTGAAATCTGCCAATATTCCTAAGGATATTGTTTTTGATCAGGGAACCAAAATTCTGGGATTATAGCTTCCCGTTATTATTCCGGCCTGAATTAATAAACCAGCAGCATTAACATTTAATTTACCAGCTAATTGGGTAACAATTAATTAACAACCAACTACTCACCCTTAACAAAATCACATGAAAAAAACATTTTTGATCCTAATCATGATTGTAAGCCTCGGCGTGCAATCATTTGCCTGGGAAGCACCCGATGAAGGTATGTGGCTGCCTATGTTTGTCGGCCGCTTAAATTATGTAGATATGCAAAAGATGGGGCTTCATCTAACAGCTGAAGAACTATACAGCATCAATAATGCGAGCCTGAAAGACGCAATTGTTAGTCTGGGAGGTTTTTGCACTGCGGAAGTAGTTTCGCCAGAAGGTTTGCTTTTCACAAATCACCATTGCGGGTATGATGCCATACAGAAACACAGCTCAGTTGAACGGGATTATCTCACCGATGGATTCTGGGCTATGAGTAAGAATGAAGAACTCATGAATGAAGGCCTTACGGTTTCATTCCTCGTTCGTATGGATGATGTAACAACCGATGTACTTGGTGCTGTTACAACAGACATGGATGAGAAGGGCCGTTCGGCTGCCATCACCAAGAAAATAGAAGAATTGAAAAAAGATGCCTCGGAAGATGGTAAATACAATGTTGAGCTTAGAAGCTTTTTCAACGGAAATGAGTATTATCGTTTCGTATACATCGTATATAAGGATATCCGCCTGGTTGGTGCTCCTCCTTCAAGTATCGGGAAGTTTGGCGGAGATACCGATAACTGGATGTGGCCCCGTCATACGGGTGATTTCAGCATTTTCCGTATTTATACTGCTCCTGATGGTTCCCCGGCTGAATATGCAAAGGATAATGTCCCGATGAAAGTTAAAAAATATCTCCCTGTTTCCATAAAAGGCTATAAAAAGAATGACTTTGCCATGATCTGGGGATACCCGGGTCAAACCGACCGATATCGTACGTCCTGGGGTGTTGAAGCTACCTTAAATGATATCAACCCTTCAATCATTAAGGTCCTGGGTAAAACCCTAGAGATTCAGAAAGAAGGAATGGATGCTGATAATGCTGTCCGCATTGCATATGCATCGGATTATGCAGGGCTGGCTAATTTCTGGAAAAACAAAGTCGGCGAAAGCCGTGACCTCAAACGACTTGATGTTATTGATCAAAAGCAAAAGATCGAGCAGGAATTTTCATCCTGGGTTAATGCCGAAGCACAGCGAAAAGAGAAGTACGGAGAAGTACTGAGCACCTTTGCCGATGTTTATGGTCAGTATAAGAATCAAAATCTTTATCCTTTGATCTGGCGCACTCAGCTCTGTTTTTTTGGTTCAAAGGCATTTACTTTCCCTCAGCAGGCTACAGCAATTGAAACCGCGTTGAAAAGCGGCGCCAAAGGCGATGCACTTAAAAAACAACTTGAAAAATACACCGATATATCGAAAGAACATTTTAAGGATTATAATAACAAGATTGAGCAAAACGTATATGCCGCGATGCTTGAAATGTTCCGCTCCGATATCCCCGCAAACCAGCATCCTGATATTTACCAGTTTATCGATAAAAAATTTAAAGGCGATATTAAAAAGTTCGTGGGGGAGATGTTTGAGAAATCAATATTTTGTACCGAAGCTAATTTCAATGCCTTTATAGAGAAGCCTTCCCTGAAAAAACTTCAAAACGATCCGGCTTATAAGACCTATAATTCGTTTATGGACAATTTCAAGAAAGCACAATCAAGTAACCAGGAACTCTCAACCAGAATCAAGAAAGCACAAAGGCTTTTACTAGCCGGTTTGCGCGAAATGCAGCCTGATAAGAGTTTTTATCCAGATGCCAACAGCACTATGCGCATGACCTACGGCAAAGTACTCGACTACTATCCTGCTGATGCTGTTCATTATAACTATTTTACTACACTTGACGGTGTTATGATGAAAGAAGATCCTACCAACGAGGAATTTATTGTTCCGGCAAAACTGAAAGAGTTATACCAAAAGAAAGATTACGGGCAGTATGGGGAGAATGGTAAACTATACACCTGTTTCCTTACCGACAACGACATCACAGGTGGAAATTCCGGAAGCCCTGTAATTAATGGTGATGGTGAGTTGATAGGGTTAGCTTTCGATGGAAACTGGGAAGCAATGAGCGGAAATATAGCATTTGAACCGGAATTGCAGCGGACAATAAATGTTGATGTTCGTTATGTCCTGTTTATTATTGATAAATATGCTGGTGCCTCAAACCTGATTAAAGAACTCACATTGGTTAAATAA
>JANXXZ010000407.1 GCA_025350385.1 Bacteroidales bacterium | reverse complement strand
GTTTTCATTTACTGTTGTTGAAGCCGGCTCGGAAGGTTGTTGTTCAGCAGGTGTAGACTGAGAAGGTTCAGCTTTCTGAGGATTTAAGACAAGAGAGCGGCTTTCGACCGGTTTGTTGTTGTCAGAATAATAAACGTCATCATAGTTTTTTGCCTGGTATTGAGTAGTACACCCTGCAAATAATAATATTCCGGCTGCCAGTAAAGAGATGTAATATTTCATGACTCCCTCCTTGATTAATAGGCTTTTGTAAAAAGCCTGGTTGCTGAGTTGCTTGTGCTACCCGTAATTTTCATACTTTTGCCGGGTAAATGCAAACGATAATTTATACAACTATCATACCATTCCCTTATATTATGGCTAAAGATTTTACAACTCGCGAGGAGAACTATTCGCAATGGTACAATGAACTTGTAATAAAAGCTGATCTTGCTGATAATTCAGCTGTTCGAGGCTGCATGGTTATAAAACCTTATGGATATGCTATATGGGAAAAGATACAGGCTCAACTTGATTATATGTTTAAGGAAACAGGTCACGTTAATGCTTACTTTCCGTTATTCATTCCAAAGTCGTTTTTCAGTAAGGAAGCTTCTCATGTAGAAGGATTTGCAAAGGAATGTGCAGTTGTAACTCATTACCGACTGATGAATTCGCCTGATGGAAAGGGGGTTATAGTTGATCCAGATGCAAAGCTCGAAGAAGAACTCATTGTCAGGCCAACCTCTGAAACAATTATCTGGGATACATACAGGACCTGGATTCAGTCGTACCGCGACTTGCCATTACTTATTAACCAGTGGGCAAATGTAGTTCGATGGGAAATGCGTACCCGCCTCTTTCTGCGCACTGCTGAATTCCTTTGGCAGGAGGGACATACAGCTCACGCTACCCAAAAAGAAGCAGTAGCTGAAGCAGAACAAATGCTGGATGTGTATGCTGAATTCGCTGAGAAATGGATGGCTATCCCAGTAATAAAGGGGATTAAATCGCCTAATGAGAGGTTTGCGGGTGCTGTTGAAACATATTGTATAGAAGCACTTATGCAGGATGGCAAAGCATTGCAGGCTGGTACTTCGCATTTCTTAGGACAGAATTTTGCCAAGGCATTTGAAGTTCAGTTTCTGAGTAAAGAAAATAAACTTGAATATGTTTGGGCAACTTCTTGGGGAGTATCAACCCGATTAATGGGCGCACTTATTATGTCACATTCCGATGATAACGGACTGGTTTTACCTCCCAAACTAGCACCAACCCAGGTTGTGATTATTCCTATTTATAAGACTGAAGAACAACTCTCTCTCATATCGGGAAAGGCTAATGAAATTAAAAAAGCACTCAAATCGAAAGGTATTACGGTGAAATATGATGATCGCGATACCTATAAACCCGGATGGAAGTTTAATGAATATGAATTTAAGGGAGTTCCTGTGAGAATTGTTATAGGCCCGCGTGACCTTGAAAACGGGACCGTGGAGGTTGCCCGTCGTGATACACTCGAAAAAGCAGTATATCAACTCACCGATATTGAAACGAAAATTGAACATTTACTGGACAATATTCAGGAGAACCTTTACCAGAAAGCACTTTCGTTTAGAGAAAATAATACGTTCCAGGCTGATAGCTGGGAGGAATTCAACCAGATCCTTGATACTACAGGTGGTTTCGTCTCTGCACATTGGGATGGCACACCTGAAACAGAACAGTTAATTAAGGAAGAATCCAAAGCGACCATTCGGCTAATTCCGCTTAATAATAAATTGGAAGAAGGCAAGTGTATATACAGTGGTAAAGCTTCGACCCAAAGGGTTCTTTTCGCCAGGGCTTATTAAACATCTATTTTGAATCAACTAAATTAGTGATTCCGGAAACTTCAGAACTCAACTCAATATCAAATCTATGGATTTTAATGTTCTAGGTGTAATCCCTGCAAGGTTCGCTTCCACGCGTTTTCCTGGTAAACCGTTGGCTTTTATCCATGGTAAAAGCATGATCCAACGGGTATATGAGCAAGCGTTAAAAAGCAGGTTTTTAAGTAGAGTAATAGTTGCAACTGATGATGAGAGAATTGAGAAACATGTTCTTAGTTTTGGGGGTGAAGCGATGATGACATCAGCATTTCATAGTTCCGGAACTGAAAGGATAGGTGAAGTAGTTGCTTCAATAAGGCATAAAACAGTTTCAGTTCAATTTGACATTGTTGTTAATATACAGGGTGATGAGCCGATGCTGAACCCATTACAGATAGATCTGACAATCAGTTGTTTCAGCGATCCTACCATCCAGATAAGTACACTTGTAAAACTAATCACTAATACTGAAGAACTTTTTGATCTTAATGTAGTAAAAGCAGTTATCGATAAGAATGCTGATGCCTTGTATTTCAGCCGATCCCCAATTCCATTCATGCGAAATCATAATCAGGAAGAGTGGTTAACTAATGGTAAATTCTATAAACATATAGGTCTTTATGCCTACCGTACTTCCGTACTGACTGAAATTAATAATCTTGCTGCTACTCAACTCGAAACTGCCGAAACACTAGAACAACTTCGATGGATTGAGAATGGGTTCAAAATCAGGACCGTGCTTACTGAATTCGAGACTATAGCGGTAGATACACCTGAGGATTTATTAAAACTTACTAACATTATTTGTTAGAGACCTTCATCTGTAGTTATATTCGCAGATTGAATCCCTTGAGCCTGATTTATGAAAGCGCAATACATTTCCGAGTTGCTCTATGATCATGAATGTGTGATTGTGCCAAGTTTTGGTGGATTTCTTACCAGTTACCTATCAGCCCGGATTTCGAAGGAATCAAACAGGTTTTTCCCTCCATCGTGCAACATTGCTTTTAATGCAAGTCTTTCGACAAATGACGGATTATTGGCAAGTTACATTGTAAAACAGTCAGGAATTTCCTACCGTGAAGCTGTTGATGAAATCCGAAAGTGGGTAGAAGAGTCCTTAAAAATCCTAAATTCAGGTAATAAGCTGGAATTTGAAGACATAGGATCTATTGAGCTCGACCCAGAAGGAAACCTTCAGTTTAAACCAGGGCTTAAATTAAATTTTCTTGGGAACTCTTACGGGCTACCTTCATTTGTCGCCCAACCGGTGCTGCGCAGTCTCCAACCCGCCATTTCCAATCAACATCCAAGAGTTCAACCTTGGCCATCAAAATTGAGGTACATTGTACCCGCTACTTTAAAATGGGCTGCAGTACTGGCTCCTTTCATGGCTTTCACTCTCTGGGGATCAATGAATACAGGAACTATCGAAAATTATATTCAGAACTATTCCGGTCTTTTCTCATGGGTTCGTAATATTCCAGGCAAAACTTCAACCAGCATTCCTGATCAGACTGCACCTGATGCAGTAATTTCGGGTTTTGAGATTTCAGTACCCTCCCCGGAAGGAATAATGAATGACAAACAAATTGAGTATGCTCCGGGTATCGTGTCCTACATGGCTTTAAAGAATAATGGCCTGATTGATCCTGTTGTGAAAGAAGCCGAAGTAAAGGTAACTAATTCAATTTCAGCGCAATATTTTATTATAGGAGGAGCTTTCCGGGAACATCTGAATGCGTTAAAAATGTTGGATAAACTGAAATCGCAGGGATATCCTGCAGCTATCATTGATACGACTGCCGGGGGTCTCTACGTTGTGAGTATAAAAGGATTTGAATTAAAAAAGAATGCTATTGATGAACTATTCTCAGTAAAAGAGGCTGGTTACAGCAGCGCCTGGATTATGAAGAAAAGTTGATGATTTCCACTTCTTTTCTTACGATCAAAGTTAAGTTGAATCAAATGATTCAGTTTTCTTAATGAGTCGTTAAGTTCCCTATTAATTTTTCTAACCGCATAAAAATTATTTTTTGGCCAAACGAAAATTAGAACGTTTTGCTGAGAATGCAACTTTCACGCATTTTTTTCAGCCTTCATGGGATGATATGCAAGCCGGCTTTGCATTACGTGGCTGCTGGCTGCAAGGTTTCTTTCACAACCATCATCCAATTATTATTGAACTCGGTTGCGGCAAGGGAGAGTATACTGTTGGCCTTGCCGAAAAATACCCTGAGAATAATTATATAGGACTTGATAAAAAAGGAGCGCGGATGTGGCGCGGCGCCAAGACTTCCAAGGAAAACAGCCTGCCAAATGTTGCTTTTGTGCGCGTTCAGGTCCAGAATCTGGGTGAAGTATTTGGACCTGATGAGGTAGATGAAATCTGGATCACATTCCCTGAACCTCAGCCAAACAGTCCACGGATTAAAAAAAGGTTCACCTCTCCACAATTCATAGATCGCTACCGGAAAATCTTAAAACCATGTGGCATTATCCATCTTAAAACCGATAATGATGTCTTTTATGACTACAGCCTGGAAATGATCCGGGAAAGCGGACATGAATTATTATATTCAACCGATGATTTGTACGACCATGTCGAAGATGAAGAGGTGAAAGATGTCATCCCGGTCAAAACACATTATGAGAAAATGTGGCTGGAAAAAGGTTTAAAGATAAAATACCTGAGGTTTAAACTTTGTAGCATTTAAGCCGGAAGAGATTATAAACAAAGGGGCCAATGGAAGAAATCTCTTTTTTTGAACGTGTATACGAAGTGGTAAAACTGATTCCTTATGGAAGAGTTACTTCCTATGGAGCTATAGCACGGTACTTGGGTACCGGAGGTTCAGCCAGGATGGTTGGTTGGGCTATGAATGCTTCTCATTCCCATTTGCAAAGTATTCCGGCGCACCGGGTTGTAAATCGTAACGGATTGCTTACCGGCAAACAGCACTTTGACGGACCTGATGTTATGCGACAATTGCTTGAAAGTGAGGGTGTTTTATTTGAAGATGACCAATTACTTAATTTTGATATTTTATTCTGGGACCCCATGAAGGAATTGGCCCTTTAATATGATACTGAATTTGTATAGAGCTGGCAACTCTACATTTACTTGAATAGAACAGGACTATTCTACCCCTCTGCGAAACAAGCTGTATTTTTCATTCCCCAAAAGCTATCTCTAGTTCCTTCTGACAAGCGAATATTAAAAAATACATGAATATTGATTTCTATATAGTTTTATTGATTTATCTTTACGCATTCTAAATAAAAATAAGTGTACTCTTAATGGAAATTATTAAAGATCAGATATTGAGTGCGTTGCAGACAGTCATGGATCCGGATCTTCACAAAGATGTGGTAACCCTGGGAATGATTGAAGATATCATTATTGACGGAAACAAGATAGGTTTTAAACTTGTTCTTACCACCCCAGCCTGCCCGCTTAAAGATAAGATGAAGAATGATTGCATCAAGGCAATACAATCACGCATTGATCCTTATGCTGAGGTTTCGGTAGAGCTTATGTCGCGTACGACCAGCCGACGTAAAGATGGCGATACCAGTATGCTTAAAGGTGTAAAGAACATCGTTGCCATAGTTTCAGGTAAAGGGGGCGTTGGGAAGTCGACTGTAGCTGCAAATCTGGCTGTTTCTCTCGCCCAGCTTGGCGCAAAGGTTGGTCTGCTGGATGCTGATATCTATGGTCCATCCGTTCCCATGATGTTTGACCTTATGGATGCAAAACCACAGGCCCGCGAGGAAGATGGACATACGATTCTCATTCCTATTGAGAAATACGGGATCAGATTGCTTTCCATAGGATTCTTTGTTGATCCTTCGAAGGCCCTGGTCTGGCGTGGACCCATGGCTTCCAATTATCTGACGCAGATGCTTACAGGAGCTGAGTGGGGAGAACTGGACTACCTGGTAATCGATATGCCTCCCGGAACAGGTGATATTCACCTTACCCTAGTGCAAAGTGTTCCTGTAACCGGAGCAGTAATTGTTACCACGCCACAGGAAGTGGCACTTGCTGATGCCCGCAAGGCATATGGCATGTTTGCAGCTGAGAGTATTAATGTGCCTGTCCTTGGATTGATAGAGAATATGGCCTGGTTTACTCCTGCTGAACTACCCAACAACAAGTATTATATTTTCGGAAAAGATGGAGGGAAACAATTCGCCGGTGAGGTTAATATCCCGTTGCTTGGACAGATTCCATTGGTGCAGGGGATTTGCGACTCTGGTGATGTTGGAAACCCTATTGCACTTGATGAATTCTCCCCGGTTGCACATGCATTCCGCGAACTTGCTGAAACCTTTGCACGACAGGTCTCCATCCGAAATTCTAAAATGGAGCCTACCAAAGTTGTAGAAATGAAATCCTGATCATCATAACTCTCTTATTACCAGCTCATCAATGAGCGGGATAAACTAACATCTAAAAAGAATAGAAATGACTAATAACCTGGAACTGGAAAACAAAGTAAAAAATGTGATCGAACAGATCAGGCCATACCTGCAGGCTGATGGAGGTGACATTAACTTCGTGGAACTCACCAAAGAAAATGTAGTAAATGTTGAACTGCAGGGTGCATGCGGCTCATGTCCATTCAGCCGGATGACTTTGAAAAACGGTGTGGAAGAGGCTGTGCGTAAAGCTTTGCCCGAAATCAAATCAGTTGAAGCTGTTAATTTATAATTGCTTGCTGAGGTAATATTTACAGGCTGTCCTCGTAAAGAGAATGGCCTGTTTTTTTAAGAGAGGTATCGTCCTACGATCGGCATCCTTCTGCCTGAACCGAAGGCTTTGGGTGAAATCCTCAGAATCGGTGGTGTTTGATGTCTCTTCCATTCATTCATATTGACCATACGAAGTACACGTCGAACAGTAGCTTCATCAAACCCTGCCGAAATTATTTCACCCGGACCCTTTCGCAATTCTATATAATTGAACAATATCTGGTCGAGGATGAAGTAATCGGGAAGAGAGTCACTATCCTTCTGATCCGGTCGCAATTCAGCCGAGGGCGGTTTTAAGATACTGTTTAACGGTATTATTTCTTCATTCCGGTTAATATATTCGGCCAACTCATACACTTCGGTTTTGTAAACATCGCCCAGTAACGAAATGCCTCCGCACATATCTCCATACAATGTCCCGTATCCGACAGCTGCTTCGCTCTTATTGGAAGTATTCAACAGAATATAGCCAAATTTATTGGCCATTGCCATAAGTATAACGGCCCTCACCCGAGCCTGTATATTCTCTTCAGCTATATTAAAGGTAAGTTCTTTAAAATGAGGTTTTAATGTTTCCAGGAGGCTATTGTAACTATCCCGTATCCCGATTATTTCATATGTAACACCAAGATTGTCGGCAAGTTTCCTGGCATCAGTTATTGAATGCTCCGACGAAAATGGAGATGGTAACAATAAAGCTTTTACATTTTCAGCACCTAAAGCTTTTGTTGCCAATACCAATGTAACTGCTGAATCAATTCCTCCCGAAAGACCAAGTGTAGCTCTTGTGAATCCCATTTTCTGAAAATAGTCGCTTACCCCCATAACCAGGGCGTTGTGAATAAGCTGTGATTTTGAATTGTCTGCCTGTTCTGTGTTCGCATATGATACAGGCACATAACGGCTGTTGACCCAACCAAATTCAGCCACCTGAAAATCTTCCCGGAAATCCTTCAGTTTATGGACTATTTGACCTTCTGCATCCAGAACTTTGGAGTTTCCGTCGAAAAGTAATTCGGTTTGGGCGCCCACATGATTTACATAAATTACCGGCAGATTGTATTTCCGGGCATTGGTCCGGAGGACTTCGTTCCGATTTTCTTCCTGTGTATATGTAAAAGGAGAAGCCGCAACGTTGATGAGCAGGTCAGGATGGAGGAGTGATATTTCCTCCATGGGAGTTGCGACATATAACGGATCAGGCCCTATATTCCAGATATCTTCACAAATTGTGAGTGCAATACGTACTCCTTTGAAATCAATTACTTCAAACTTCCGGTTGGACTCAAAATATCGGTATTCATCAAAGATGTCATAGTTTGGAAGTAATGTCTTACTTGCAATAGCCCTGATTTTCCCATCCTGCAATAACAAGGCTGAATTAAACAGACTTTTACCTTTGGTATCAGGATTTCGTGTCGGGACTCCAACGATTGCTGCAATACCATTACATTCGGATGCAATTTGTTCCACAACTTTATTACAACGATCAGTAAAGTCGTCGAATTCAAGGAAATCGCGTGGAGGATAGCCACAAACGGAAAGTTCGGCAAAAACAACCAGGTCGATATGCATTTTGCGAGCTTTCCGGATGTTGGAGATGATTTTCAGGCTGTTTGCCTCAAAATCACCAATTATATAATTGAGTTGCACTAAAGCTATCTTCATACTGCGGAGGCTCAATCTGATCAAAAATAAAAGCCTGGCAAAAATACCGGGCTTTGAAGTACAATAGTGCTTTAGAATAGCACTGCTACATTTAACTCTATAAAATTTAAAGTGCTTTTTTCTTTAGTTGAAGGAATCACAGTATTCTTGCCGGTTAAAATATCGCTAAAACCATTGTTGAAAGCCAATCCAGTGCTCAGGATAGTGCCTGCTTTAGTGTTATATTCCGCCCCAAGTCCAATGATCAACGATTCGCGGATAAAAGAGGTGTTGTCATAGTTTTTCTTTTCGGTCTTCACGGTTGTGGAACCATGCACGAATTCGTCTGTATTTTTTGCAGCAAAACGGAATGAAGTCCCGAATCCAATCTGCCCGTAAAATTTCATATTCCCGATTGTGTTTGTTCTCATTTTTAATGTGATCGGGATTTCAATACTCTTAATACCATAATTCCTTTTCATTGTACCTATAATTGTATCGGATGCAAAAGGAAACTTTAGTTTACCTCCATTAAAAACCACATTAAACCCGGTGGCAAAGCAATGGTTTTCGGTGAAATTGAATTCACTGACGAATCCCCATGAGAATCCAAGTTTAGCCCCATTGCCTTCATATTTATCAGCACTGGGTTTCATCCAACTTATCTGCGGTGCAGCCTTTAAACCGAAAACGTATTTTTTGAACTGGGCATTAGCTGAGATGCCGACAAATAAAATGAGTGAAAGGAAGAAGAGCCTGATTTTCATATTTCTAATTTTAAGATGGTGGAGATTAATTTGCAAATATCGTTCAAATTTCAGCTTTTATGATTACAAGAGCGCTTTTTATTCAAATTCATATTCAAGCAGGAAGGGAAATAATTATTAAAGATGCGAGTAAGGGTTGTTTTAAAATATCTACCTTTATAATACGTTAGTATGGCAAACCAATACATATATTTTATATAATTATGAAAAAAATATGGATCATTATAGCTCTTGCCCTTCTCATGATGACAGGCAAAGCTCAAATTCCGGGTTTCAGTGTAGGTCCCAAAATTGGGTTTAACACTAACCGGTTAACTACAGACATTGATTCCATTAAGATAAATTCCAAAGGCCAGTTTCAGATTGGCGCTTTTATGAGGATCGGAAAGAAAATCTATTTTCAGCCTGAAATCAGTTATGTAGTAAAAGGAGGTAAATTGAACATTGCTAACGTGGGTAGCCAGGAAATTATGCTTAAGTCCATTACTATACCGTTGTTGGTCGGAACACGCCCGATAAATGCGGGTATTTTTAATGTACGTTTTATGGCAGGACCAACTATGTCATTTATAACCCAAAAAACGTTAAAATCTTCAGATAGACCGGGAACAGCCTGGCCTATTAAATCAAAGGATGATCTTGCAAAATCACTATGGTCAATACAGATGGGCGGAGGTGTGGATGTGTTGTTTCTTACACTTGATATACGATACGAGATCGGGTTGAATAACATTTATACCGGTACTTCCGATCTTAAAATGCATAGCAATCTGTTCAATATCAGCCTTGGATACAAACTGCTGTAATTCGTATTCTAACTAATCAGCTATTGATTAAAGTTGATTAAAATGATAAATCCGCCATGGGTAACAGACCCGTGGCTTTTTCGTTTACTAAATATTACGCAAAGTGACCATCAGAAAGCAACTCATGCAAAATAGCATTCTTAGCATCGTCCTGACCACCGCAATTCTGGCATCCTGTAATTCAAAAAAAGCTAATAATCAGAGGGTTTCAACACCCGGAACTCCCAGGGAAGAAATTGTAATCCACAGGTATGAAAAAGCTCTTTTTACCATAGATCAAAGGAATCTGAAAGCCGGACTCAAAAATATTTATCCTGAATATGCTTTTTTCCTTGGAAAGGAATGGGAAGATACCATGAACGTGCTCCGTATTTATAATTACATGAATGACCCCAATATTAGGGAACTCTATAAACTGGAAGCAGCAAAATTTCCGGATGTCGGATTTCTAAAAAAAGGACTTGAAGATGCGTATAGTCTTTACAGGAAAATATATCCTGAGAAACCCCTGCCCAAGGTTTATACCTATATTTCAGGACTGGATATTGACAGGCCCATTGTTTTTGCTGATACTGCCATGGCTGTGAGTATGGATCTATTCCTGGGCAGTGATGTTATCGCTTATGCGAAAGCCGGAATTCCGGAGTATAAAATTGAGCGATTCACCTCTGATCATATTTTACCGGTTTGTATGCTAACCGTAGCCAAAAGTCTCATAAGTACTGATGAAAACAAAATGACTCTGTTAGATCAGATGGTAGCGGCTGGCAAAGCACTTTATTTTCTGGATGTAACACTTCCAGAGGTGAAAGATGAGGATAAAATCGGTTACAGTGCGGCGCAAATGGAGTGGTGCAAAAGGAATGACGGAAACATCTGGTCATTCCTGATCGCAAACCAGCTTTTTTATTCGTCCGATCCAAGAGCTACTGGCAAACTAATAGTTGATGCCCCTTTTACTTCCGGTTTTGTTACTGAATCGCCCGGACGATTGGGTGAGTGGATCGGATGGCAGATTGTAAGAGCCTATATGGAAGAAAATCCATCGACCTCTTTGCGGGATTTGATGGAGAATACGGATGCCCAATCCATTCTCAAAGGTTCAAACTATAAACCCAGTAAATCGTAGTGCTTCCTGAATAAGAAAACTAACGGTTTTTAATCCGGTTCAGTCCTGATTTGGCTTTTTGTGTGATACTGAAATGAAATTCGTCAAAATTCATTTCAATGCATTTCTCATAATTGAGTTTTGCCAGGGTGTATTTTGAAGCGTTTTCATAGATCAGCCCAAGATGGAGTGCTGAATTTGCTGCATAGTAAGATGGGTCATTGAATCCAAGTTCAATGGTTTTATTATACCAACTAACGGCATCATCAGTTTTTCCCCATTCATCATAAACACGGGCAGTCCGGTACGTATATTCAAGTTTCAGCTTCGACCCGGTCACTGAAATACTAATGTGAGATAATTCGGCTAAGGCTTTTGTATAATACCCGCCATCGAACAATAGCCTGGCTTTGAGGAGTGACGGGTCAGGAATTTCTTGTTTTTGTGAATTTTTCAATGCCTGCCTGTCATTGTCAACCATGCTAAATCCGCGTAACTGTATTCGGTTCAGGTAAAACCAGTATTTTTCTGAATTATTATGGATCAAGTAATGCCAGGCGAGGTGTTCATAGGCTGAACGGATATAGTTTCTTCCATGGAAACCGGCTACAAATCTCATGAGCGGAAGGTAAGCATCAGGATCCAACCTGTTTAATTTAGCGATGCCTAATTCATAGTCAAGGTAATCAAACGGGTAATATCCGGAACCCCTCGGACAATTGGAAAGGAGAATAATTGCCTCATCGTTATTAGCTGATTTCATCTTCAGGTTGGCAAGTGTATAACATATCAGCGGACTCTGGGTAACCAGCAGGGAAAGAGCCGGCGTATTGAAACTGGTTGCGAATCGGAGTGTTGCTTCTTTGTCGCCTGACAGGTTTATGGTAACAAACGATAATATAAATGTGACCTCCGGTAAAAGGAACCCGAACTGTTTGTTGGCCTGGCATTCAGTGAAAGCAATATTGAGTTCCCGGATACCCTGAGGAATTGTGCCCTGGAATTCGAGCGCGGAAATTGCCCACCTGTATTTATCTGGCACCGTACCAACAAGGGCGTGAAGTAAACCTAGCCTGATTTTATTAGGCGTGAAGTCGGGGAACTTATGCTCATTGTCTTCCAGTAAACGGAAAGCCCAATTGATATCCAATCCTGCTGAAACATACTCTCCGAATTTTATCCTGGCAAACCCCCATTGCAAATATATATCAGCCTGGCTGTAAAGATACCAGGGTGATTTTGAATCGCCATTAACAAGATGTTGAAGGCGAAAGTCGCGATTTTGTCGCATTTGTTCCAGGTCTTTTTCTTCTTCGCCTACCATTACCGTAATAAAATCGATATAATTATCCAGCAGATAAGGAATCGTATTGGCAGGATTAATGGCTTTCTCAAGATCTATTTTCTTGCGGGCATCATCAAACCGAAGGCAGATAATATCGTGATAGGCAGACCGGCAGTTCCCGTCAAAGTCAGTTGCTGCGAGGGACAATTGTGATAATGTAATCAGGAGGGTTATGAGCAGAAGGTTTTTCATTTTACTTCCTGATAAAAAAAGAGAGGATCATATTATATGTTCCTCTCTGATTAAAAACTATATTCCGGAATTATATTGAAATAGAATCTGCAAGTTCCTTGTCGACAAGGATGCGGCCGCAGTATTCGCAGACAATTATCTTTTTTTGCAGCCTGATATCCAATTGCCTCTGAGGAGGTATAGAATTAAAACATCCGCCGCAGGCATCGCGCTCAACAGTAACCACTGCAAGTCCGTTGCGGGCATTCTTGCGGATACGTTTGTATGCAGTAAGCAGTCGCTCTTCAATAAAGTGTTGCTGTTCTTCCGATTTACGCATCAGCGCCTTTTCTTCCAACTCAGTTTCAGTAACAATGTCGGCCAGCTCGTTGCGTTTTACTTCGAGATCATTTCGTCGCTCTGAGAGTATTCTCTGGGCTTCATCAATCTCTTCTTTCCGTGTGGTTATCTGGGCATTAAATTCACGAATCCGTTTTTCGGCAAGTTGAATTTCAAGTGTCTGAAATTCGATTTCCTTGGTAAGGGCATCATATTCGCGGTTATTACGAACGTTATTCTGTTGCTCCTCATATCGTTTGATAAGTGTCTGGCAGTCTTTGATCGATATCTGCCTGTCATGCATCTGTTTTTCGATACTATCAACTTCCTGGATATGATTATCTACGCGGGTTTCGAGGCCGGCAATCTCATCCTCAAGGTCTTCAACTTCCAACGGTAATTCACCACGGATGATACGTATCCGGTCGATCTGGGAGTCAATTTGTTGCAGGCTGAACAATGCAATCAATTTCTTTTCAATCGATATCTCAATTTTTTCAGGTTCCTGAACTGAGGGTTGTGATGCAGGTACCGATTTTTCAACATCGGAATTAAAAACAGTCTTTGAAGTGGCTGCTGTTTTTGTTTCAGCCTGTTTTGCAATGGATTTTGCCATAGGGGTATAGCGGTATTTTATATTGATTTACAAATAATTAACTGGATTGGTGACAGTCTCAGAAATTAGGAGTGCAAAGGTAGGAAATTTTTTCTTTAAGAAGGTATATATCAGTTCTTTTGTGAACTGTTCACTTTCATAGTGTCCGATATCACCCAAGAGTATGCGGTTTTCAGGGATAAAAAAATCGTGATACTTCAGGTCGCCGGTTAAAAAAACATCGGCGCCGGCATTGATGGCATCGTTTATCAGGAAGCTACCAGAGCCGCCACAAACAGCAATTTTTTGAATTTTTCCGGCTGGAAAAAATGTGTGTCTCAGGCAATCCAATGATAATATATTTTTTACATGCAATAAAAAATCTTCGGCATTAACCGGGAAGTCAAGCATACCTATCATGCCCGCTCCTGTCAGGGGAAAATGATTTTCCAGCGCATAAATATCATAAGCAACTTCCTCGTAGGGGTGTGACGCCAGCAAAACTGACAAAATTTCTTTTTCCCGGTACACCGGATAAACGACTTCAATTCGTTCTTCTTCTTCGAAGTGCAGTTTGTTTAATTCTCCGACAAAAGGTCTGGAACCGGGAAGTGCCCTAAAGGATCCCAATCCGGTAGTGTTAAAACTGCACGAATCATAATTCCCGGTTTGTCCGGCCCCGGCTGAAAAAATTGCTGTCCGTACTATCTCCGACTGTGCTTTTGGGCAAAATGTGACCAGTTTATGCAACATTCCATCCATTGCCCTGAGTATGCGAGGATTGAGAATGCCGAGTTTCTCGCACAACATTCGGTTTACCCCATCAGAATGATTATCAAGATTAGTATGCAAGGCTATGATGGCGATTCCTTTATGGATGCTTTCCGCTACGAGCCTCTCAGTCATTGTTCTGCCAGTAAACCGCTTCATCCCTTTAAATACCATCGGATGATGTGAAATTACCAAGTTGCATTTTCTGGCTATTGCCTCTTTCAAAACGGATTCTGTAACATCGATACAAATTAGGATTCCGTTAATTTCCGACAGGGGATCTCCGATAATCAGACCTGAATTATCGTAATTTTCCTGCAACGAAAAAGGGATTTGTTCTCCAATGTAATTGAGGATTTCAGACAGGAGCATAATCAAAATATTAAATTATATGAATTTTACAAATATAGTCAGGAAGGTGCTTACATTTAAATAATTTAGTAATTTTATATCATGGAATTGTTCCGGTTTTTTCTGTATCCATTTGCTCTGATTTACGGATTGGTTGTATTTGTGCGGAATAAACTATTTGATTGGGGGATACTTAAATCCGTTTCTTACCCGATTCCGGTAATTTCAGTAGGCAACCTGATAGCGGGTGGTTCAGGTAAGACACCCCTTGTTGAATATATTACCAGGATGCTAAAGGATTCATACAGGATTGCTACCCTCAGCCGTGGTTACAAGAGGAAAACAAAGGGATTTGTTCTCGCCTCAGCAAGCGATACTGTTGAAAAAGTAGGCGATGAGCCGTTGCAATACACGGTTAAGTTTGATAATATAGTAGTATCGGTTGATGAGAGCAGAAGGCATGGTATTGAACAACTTATGATACAGTTCCCCGACCTTGAGGCAGTGATTATGGATGATGCATTCCAACACAGGTATGTTAAAGCAGGAATTTCGATTCTCGTGACTGATTATCATAAAATTTTCACACAAGATCATCTTCTGCCGGTAGGCAAGCTACGTGAACCCAAGGCCGGTAGTAAAAGAGCTGATATTATTGTAGTCAGTAAGACCCCGCGTATTTTTTCGCCGATGGTTCGCCGTCAAATGATTGAAGACTTAAAGCCTGACAACCATCAACTGGTTTGTTTCTCATACATAGCCTATGATGAGTGGTTGCCTTTGTATAACCATATTCCGTCACTGGATCCGGAAGGACGGAAAGTAAATACCATTCTGTTAATAACCGGGATTGCTTTCCCGGCTCCCCTTGAAGAGTATCTGCGTCCATTTTGCAGCGATCTGTCAAAACTTGAATTTGGTGATCACCATATATTTATGGATAAGGACATCACACTAATTCGTGATACCTTCCTTGCATTGCCAACACGCAGGAAAATTATTGTTACTACTGAAAAGGATGCTATGCGGCTGCGGTCACCGGAAATTGAATTAGTTTTAGGTGAATTTCCTATTTATTACCTGCCCATCCGTTTTAATTTTCACCTCAAGGATAAGGAAGCATTTGAAGCAGCAATCATGGCTATAATGAACAGGAAGAAAATAAGCTAGGAGATACGTTTTGAATAGTATTGATTTTTATCTGTCATCCGGTGGAAGTCAGGTTTTAATCAATAACCATCGGATCTAAGACTGTTTTAAATTATAGCTTAATCCATGACAGGAGCTTTTTACTTACGAAGAGGGGGGACAGGGCGAGGGGAGAAAAGGCGAAAATCTGAACTCCAACGGTGTTGTGATATTGTATACTGAACTTTTATTCTGGCTATATTTTCTCTTAAAACTGTGGCTTTTGAAAATTTAAACATTCTAAAAGTGAAGTAATTCAGTCGTATTTCAGGATAGTTAAGAATAGGATATACTCTTATGTCAAAATGTCAGTAATGGCAAAAAGTGCATAAACCAGACTGGCAATACCATTCAGGGTGAAAAATGCAAGGTTTACGCGGTGGAGGTCATTTGGTTTAACAATCGTATGCTGGTAGAAGAGAAGAATGCCGAAAATTCCTAATCCTATCCAATAAACGATTTTATTCCCGCCAATGAAGCCAGCAGACACCAGGAGGCAAAAAGTGATCACATGAAGAGCCAGGGAAAGCGAAAGTGCATGAGCACGACCCAGGGCCACTGGAACTGAACGTAGTTTATTGTCACGGTCAAAATCATCATCCTGAAGCGCATAAATGATGTCAAAACCTGTTACCCAGCATAATACTGCAAATGAAAGTATGACCGGAAGCCAGTTGAAATGTCCGCATACAGCGAGGTAGGCGCCTGTCGGGGCAAGTGCGAGTCCAAGTCCAAGGATAAAATGTGAAAGAGAGGTGAATCGCTTGGTAAGGCTATACCCTAGCACAACAATCAGGGCTACAGGCGAAAGATAAAAGCACAATTTGTTGATAAACCATGACGCTACAATAAAAAGCACAGCGTTGCTCAGGCAGAATGCGAGGGCATATGCAGGTTTGATGATTTCGGCCGGGATTTCGCGCATTGAAGTCCGTGGATTCCGTTTATCAATTTCACGATCGGCCCATCGGTTGAAACTCATAGCTGCATTACGTGCAAGGAACATGCATGTCAATACAAGTAACAGTAGTCGCCAGCTAAGGACTCCCCCCACCTGGATTGTAGCCATAAAGAATCCCAGCAATGCAAAGGGCATAGCAAAAATTGTATGAGCAAATTTCACCATTGATAAATAATCTTTCACCTTTAAGGGTATCTTTTGCATCATCATACAATGTGAATTTTATTGATGCAAAAATATGGAAGGTTGCATTCCGAATGATAAAAAATTGTAACATTACTGCATAATCGGTTGAATCCATGTCACGAAGCCTTCTTTACGCGATCTCAAGCTATTTTTCATACCTTTCAAAATCAAACACAAAACATGGAGTTCATTCACCGTTCGTGTATGAACTGGTAACCAAGGTATTTGAAAATAAACAGAAAAATTCAGCCTGCGGACAAATTCATTCCCGGTATAAGGAATTACTATACAATAAAAGAGTTGTAGAAACAACTGATTTTGATGACAGTACAAGTAAAAAAAAGTATGTTACTAAATTCCTTAAAGTTTCGGAGATTGCAAGGAATTCATCTGTAACCCAACGTTATGGTGAACTGCTTTATCGGCTGGTAGATTGGTTTAAACCTGAAACCATTCTTGAAGTCGGAACCTGCCTGGGAATCAGTACACTTTATCTCGCAAAGGCTGCTCCCGCTGCCCGAATTATAACAATGGAAGGGTGTGCAGCAAAGGCAGAGCTTGCGAGAGCGAATTTCGAAAAACTGGATGTAAATCAGGTTGAAATTACAATTGGCAGATTTAATAACACACTTCCACTAGTGCTTGAAAAAATGCCGCACATCGATTTTGTATTTATCGATGGACATCATCAATTCAAGCCCACTATTGAGTATTTCGAACAGATATTAAAACATTCGCACGAAGAAACCGTTTTGGTAATTGATGATATTCATTGGTCGAAGGGTATGGAAAAAGCATGGGCACAAATAGGACATAAAAATGAAGTTACAGTTACCATTGATTTGTTCCGTATGGGATTGGTATTCCTTCGAAAAAGTCTGAGTAAACAGAACTTTGTGATCAAGTATTGAGGTTTTTAAACGGAAAGAAAAGATGTTGTATAAATTGTATTTGAGGAAATCACAGGGAAGAAGGAACGGATGGCATGCAGATAGATTCTATTTTTAATTGCCAAGCACATCAACTACCATCATATCAATTTGTTACAAGTAGATTAAATGTAAAATGGCTCTTCACTGATGAAGTTTATTAACATTTTTTGAGAGAGTGTCTGAATATTTACCCCTAAATTTGTTTCTCATTCTGAAAAAATATCTTGCAAATGGAGAAAGAAGAAATTATAAGGCTGGTGGATATTACCCGCACATACAAAGTCGGAACGGAATTAGTACGAGCCCTCCGCGCTATATCACTTTCTATTTACAGCAATGAATTTGTAGCACTTATGGGACCTTCAGGGTCGGGGAAATCGACCCTTATGAACATAATCGGTTGCCTGGATACACCTACCAGTGGCGAATATCTCCTGAATAACCAGGATGTGAGCAAACTGAATGATAACGAACTGGCCAGGATCCGCAATAAAGAGATCGGATTCGTATTCCAGACTTTTAATCTATTGCCCCGAAGTACTGCTCTTGATAACGTTATGCTACCACAGGTATATGCGGGTATTTCGAAAGCTCAGCGTCTGGAACGCGCAAATGAGGTTATTTCGAGTGTCGGCCTTACTGACAGGGCCAGCCATAAACCCAACGAGCTCAGCGGCGGACAAAGGCAACGTGTGGCAATAGCCAGGGCATTGGTAAATAAACCTTCCATTATTCTTGCTGATGAACCAACAGGAAATCTTGATTCTATTACTTCTATCGAAATAATGGGAGTACTTGAAGAGATTCACAAACTGGGGAATACTATAATATTGGTCACTCACGAAGAAGATATTGCCAAACATGCCCACCGTATCATACGCCTGATGGATGGGAAAGTTTCGGATGATTATCCAAATCCCAATATAGTTACAGTTTCGTCCAAAGAGAATGCACTGACTATGGAATAGTTGCTGGAGAGATATTTATATTTAAATATCTTGTGTCCTGGCTACCTATTAATGCAAAGCCCGGGTTTATCTTTTTTACATCATCAACATAGTAATTTGAATGACACAGGAATGGAAGATATATACGAAAACCGGGGATAAGGGCGAAACATCCTTAATCGGAGGTACACGGGTGCCAAAGTACCATCATCGAATTGAGACTTATGGAACACTTGATGAATTGAATTCTTTTGTCGGGTATCTTCGTGATCAGTTGGTTGGAGAGCCTGTATGCCAGGAATTGCTTGAAATCCAGGACCGGCTTTTCACTGCCGAATCACTGCTGGCTGCCGATCCTGACCTGAAAAGTGACCAAAAACTACCCCAGATATTTGAAGACGACGTGCTGCGGCTTGAGCAGCAAATGGATGAAATGAATCGCTTTTTACCTGTTCTCAATTCCTTTATACTGCCAGGAGGACACACTGTTGTTTCGCTTTGCCACATATGTCGTACCGTTTGCCGCAGGGCCGAGAGGCTGGTCATTAAACTGGATTCTGAATCCAAAGTTGATGATGTTATTATCCGCTACATGAACCGCCTTTCAGATTATTTTTTCGTGCTTTCGCGAAAACTGGCGCACGACCGGCAAATCCCGGATTTGTCCTGGAAAGCGAAGGTGCTTAAAAAAGACTAGGTGACAAAGGGACAAAGAGAAGGGGAGAAATTGTGAGAGGGAGATAATTATTAATTTCCTGATGATCAGCAGATAAATTGAATGCCAGAGAGATTTTCAGGTTATTTTTCGACAAAATGAGAAAGCCACTTGGTTTTGATTTATAATAAGTTACTTTTGCAAAAAATACTAACCCCTAATTTCCCGCACAATGTACTGGACATTAGAATTGGCTTCAAGACTCGAAGACGCGCCATGGCCTGCTACTAAGGATGAACTTCTCGACTTCTGTGTGCGCTCAGGTGCCCCAATGGAAGTTGTAGAAAACCTCCAGGAACTGGAAGATGAAGGCGAAATTTATGAAAGTATCGAAGATCTCTGGCCTGATTATCCCTCAAAAGAGGATTTCTTCTTTCATGAAGACGAATATTAAGACAATAGACACTGCGGGACGCCATGAGCGTCCCGCTTTATTATCAACTGTTCAGCGTTGTATTAGCTTTAAAACCGCCATTTTGTCTATAATTGATGGAACGCCCGCCATTCTGTCCAGAAGGCCTGAACAAAAATAGTTATCGATTTTTTTTCGCCAATCCTTTGCCAGGCTTTGGCTGTCCCGATAATTGAGAGAAACGAATTACTCCAATCGGAGAAATTAGGTTACTTTTGCTTAGAATTAAGAATGATCTTTGATCAAACAGAAGAAACATACCTGATCTTATGCTAAACCTGCTGTTTAAGAAATTTGCCGGAGGCACCAAATCCGACCGTGATATAAAGGCTATCATGCCTGTAATTGAAAAAACCAAAAAAGAATACGAGAGGATATCGCAACTTGATAATGACGGCTTGCGTCAGATGACTCTTGAATTCCGCCGGCGTATAGCTGAATCCTTGCTGGGTGAAGAGGAGCAGATCGCCACGATTCGGGCCCGGATCGATTCAGAATACGAGATGGACATTGATGAGAAAGACACTCTCTACAAGGAACTCGACACATTAGAAAAAGCAATTTATGATAAGACCCAGGAAACCCTGAATCAAATTCTTCCTGAAGCATTTTCAGTAATAAAAGAAACTGCGCGCCGTTTTTTTGAAAATGAAACTGTAGTAGTAACCGCCACTGATAACGACCGCGACCTTGCAGCCCGCAAGGGAAACGTGAATATTATTGACGATAAAGCCTATTGGGATAATCGTTGGACAGCAGGAGGCAATATGATCACCTGGGATATGGTACACTACGATGTACAGTTGATCGGGGGGATTGTACTACACCAGGGTAAGATATCCGAAATGGGTACCGGTGAAGGAAAAACACTGGTCGCAACCCTGGCTGTATACCTGAATGCGTTGCCAGGTAAAGGAGTGCATCTGGTAACAGTGAACGATTACCTTGCCAAGCG
>JANXXZ010000402.1 GCA_025350385.1 Bacteroidales bacterium | reverse complement strand
ACAGCAAATCGATTATAAGGCCTGAAAAACAGAGGATATACTAACCTGGTTATTTTGCGCTGATTGGAAAAGCTTTCAATTTTCTGATACACAACCGCCGAATCTGACTTCAATGGTCGCATCGAATCCTGTCCCAGGGATTCCAGATTTAACACAGCAATGGATAAGAAAAGAAGTAAGTAAATTTTATTCCGCATAAAAATTACTGAGATTATGCATTGCATTAAAGATCAGAAGCTGTGAATACTTAATGATTCTAGGAAAAATCCCTGGAATTCAATTATCACCCTTGCTGACTGAAATCGCTCAATCAATAAAAAAACGGCAAAAAAGTAGTTGTTGTGAGCGTAAAAATAATGCATTTTTATGAAGCTTGGGCAGAAATGAGAAATCGGAAATACTAAACGCTCATTATCAGCAATTTATTATATGAACACCGGCGTTGATTGTATTTATGATTTTTTACTCCGGATTATAGGTGCCCGGTAAATTTCAGGAAGTTATTCATTCCCTTTCAAAGTTCCAATACCAATGTTACATTTTAAGGTTAAGAGAATTAAATTACAGGGAAAACACCTACCTTCGTACCTAAAACCAATCACTGTGAACAGAATTATTCTCCTTGTTTTACTGTTTTCATCAGCCCAGGCATTTTCACAGCTGAACCTCACCTACAGGAACAATTCGCTGACTCCTGGTGATTCAATCAATACTACTGAGGTTGTATACATTTCACCGGGCAACTCCGGTCCGAATCAACTTTGGGATTTTTCGTCCCTTCAATTCACAGGTAGGGACATGGTCAACCATCTTACATTTTCGCCTGAAAGGGATATGCAGGGAATTGAATACAATGTGTTGTTCAACGATGAAGGTAAGGATTACTACTTTGTTGTTGATGAAAACGGTTCCCGCGAAACAGGTTTCACTTCAAAGGATATTTTACTGGTATATTCTGACCCTATAGTAAAAATGAAATATCCGTTTTCATACAATGAAAGTTTTTCAGATAGTTATGCTGGTGTTGCACTCTACCAGAATAACAGGAGCATTGAAACCAGCGGCATTTACGGGGTAGTTGCCGATGCCTTTGGCACACTATTACTTCCCGATAAGATTGTAACCAATACACTTCGTCTCAAAATCGAAAAAAACGGGGTTGAAATCAATTCCTGCCGTTTGATAGAAATAAAAAACACTCGTTATTTATGGTATGCACCGGGTGCCAGGTATCCTGTTTTCGGTATATCAATCAATGAATATTCATCTGCCGGCCAACAACCGACTCTCACCCAATCAGCATTTGTGAATGAAAAGATGCTGAAGGCATGCACTTCCGCAGTCAGCCTCGATGACGTATCAGCTGAAAAAAATATTAATTTTGATTTGACGATCTATCCTAACCCGTTTATCCAAAAACTTGGTTATAGCTATTCGCTGCCAGAGCAGATGCCTGTAACCATTGAGCTTTATGATCCGGAAGGAAAATTTATCAAGACATTGCTTAGCAAGCAGATACTTTCAACAGGAATGCACACGGGCGAGTTTGAAACGTCAAAGGATGGACTAGCGATGGGTGTATATTTTATCCGGTTTACATTCAGCGCCAGAGTGATTTCAAGAAAGGTTGTAAAAATTTAATTGAAGCTTATTAGCCTGAAAAATGAGATCAGCGGTTTGCCCGGCAATCTTTTTTTTTGGAAGAACCATTATTTGCCGGTTAATCCCAATACACCAGATCGGCAAATAACCCGGACCCACCTGGGAATGGCGTCGGTGAAGATGATCAGCACACAAACCATTATGAGTCCTGTCAGCAGTAGATTTACGAAACCCTGGAATTCTTTTGCAGGTATCGCCAGAAGAGGCAGGTAGATATTCTTGATGTTGAGGTATCCTGCAGTAAGTGTAGTTACACCGACAAATAACATCGGAATTATAGTCATCCAGGCATACCTGGCCAATCCCCTGTTAATAATAAAGGAAGTGCCAATAGCCAGAGCCACTGTGGCAAGTAGCTGGTTAGCCGTTCCGAACATAGGCCAGATAGTAGCTACCGTGCCGGTGTAAATAAACCATGCCCAGGCTATCACTATCAGGCCACTGGCAAGCAGGTTTCCGGGCAGCCAGTTTGTTCGGGAAAAGGGCCTGAAGACCTTACCCAGTGATTCCTGGAGGATAAACCGCCCAATCCTGGTGCCGGCATCAATGGTAGTAAGAATGAACAATGCCTCGAACATGATGGCAAAATGATACCAGTAATTCATCAGGTTTTTCAGCCCGGGGATAGCAGAAAAAATATAGGCCATGCCCACTCCCAGTGAAACGGCTCCGCCGGTCCGCCCGGCGATTTTTTCGCCCACTTCGGTTGAAAGCTGGCCCAGATTTGACTGGGTGAATCCCATGGCATGAAGTTGTGGTAGTATAGACTGGAATTTATCAACCGGCACGTTAATCTGGAAATAATCGAGGGGAAGCAGGCTGGATGCTGCAATAAGAGCCAGTATACTTACCATTCCTTCAGTAAGCATGGCCCCGGCTGCAATCATTTTCACATCCTTCATACTCGATATCATTTTAGGGGTTGTGCCTGAACTTACCAGCGCATGGAACCCACTGATAGCGCCACATGCAATAGTAATAAAAAGGTAAGGGAACAGTTTCCCCGGAATTACAGGTCCCCCGCCATGAATAAAAGGTGTAAAGGCTGGCATGTGGATGGTTGGGGCAACAATAATTATCCCCAGGGCAAGCATGGCTATGACACCCAGTTTCATGATGGAACTCAGGTAATCGCGGGGAGAAAGAAGCAGCCATACCGGC
>JANXXZ010000350.1 GCA_025350385.1 Bacteroidales bacterium | reverse complement strand
GTATTTATCCTAATCCGGCAACCACCCAGGTTGCAGTTGACCTGTCCTTATATAAAGAGGGAGAACACGTAAAAGTTACTATAGTGAACTCAAACGGGCAGCAGGTTTATTCTACATTCACGGATGCTGGCAATTCCCCGTTTGTTTTTCCAATTACTACACTGGGCAAGGGTCTTTATTTCCTAAGAACTGAAGCCAGAAACAGGACTGAGTCCGGTAAATTCCTCATCAGATAGGGCCAGGCTGACTTTTACATTAGAGCCCGGATTTCCAGCAGAATTCCGGGCTCTGAATTTAATACGAATGCTACTGGCTGAGCTGAAAAGAGTTTAAACTGCTGAATTGAATTCTTACAAATTAATTACAATGGTATCTTTACTGTAATTAGTCACAATTCTTTTAACCTCTTGCGGGAATTTGGTTCCTCCGTTAAAAAGGGGATCTTTCTCTCCGAGGTTTGTATAAATATCAATTGTTACCTTGTCTGTTTTCCTGCTTACTCCGTTGATCTTCACTTCTGAGGAACCCGGGAAAGCGTGTAATAATAATGCAACTTTGGTGAATTTGCTCGTATATGTTCCTTTCGCTGCCTCAATTACTATTTGCCGGCTTTGCGGGTCGAACCGGAAAACCTGTGTCATGAAACTGCCGTTTTCATTTTCAAGTGAAATACCATCATCTTCATAATACATATACTCTGTGGCTTCCCGCCCAAAGTAAACATGAACGAACAAGGTGTCGGAAGGCTTTTCGGAAGTGCTTTGAATCAGAGACTGCATAGGAATGAAACTGCCACCCCTGGCAAAAACCGGAAGTTTTTCAATCGGGCACTCAACCATTATTTCCTGTTGCCCCGGATAATGTTTACCGGTAAAGAAATCAAACCAGTCGCCTTTGGGAAGGTACACTTTAGTCAGTCCTTTTGTACTTTCAACCGGGGCCACCATTAGGGAAGGTCCGAACATAAATTGTTGCTGGTAGATATAAAACCAGCATTTTTCGTCAAAAGTATTATCAATCACAAGGGTACGGTTGACTGGTATGCCCGTTGTGTGTGCTTCATAAAATACCGAGTAGACGTATGGTAAGAGTTTGTATCGCAACGAAATATAATTCCTGGAGATATTTTCTATAGCTGCTCCATAACTCCAGGGTTCCGACCTGTTGTAATCATAGTTTTTATGCACGCGGAAAAATGGTGTGAATGTTCCGATGGAAAGCCATCGGCCGAAAAGTTCCCTGCTGGCATCCCCGTTCATGAATCCGCCCACATCCGTCCCGCAGAATGGCATCCCACTGATGCCCAATGAATTGACTAGCCGGCAGCCAAGCATCATATGCTCGTCACTGGCTACATTGTCACCGGTCCAGATGGCAGTATACCGCTGTGCTCCAGAATAGGCAGCACGTGTCAGTATGAGCGGCCGTTTACCCATGAGAGTCTTTGTTCCTTCGTAGGTACTGCGTGCCATCTGCATACCATAGATATTTTTCCCCTGGCGGTAAGATGCGCCTTTGCCTTCCCAGTCGAAATGAACTATTGACGGAGTTTTTCCGGCTCCCCATGAAGCAATTTCATTCATATCGTTCCAGAAACCTTCGACCCCTTTCTCTACGTTGCCTTTAAAATTTTCACCCCACCATTTCCGGGTTGCCGGCTTCGTGAAATCAGGAAAATTACACCATCCGGGCCAAACCTGAGCGGTATAGTTTGTCCCATCGGGATATTTAATGAACATATTTTGTTTTATGCCATCTTCATAAGTTGTATAGCCCTTCTCCACCTTGATTCCCGGATCAATTATAACTGCGGTATGAATCCCCATTTTCTTCAACTGGTCAATCATTTCTTTCGGTTGGCTGAAACGCTGGGGATGCCAGGTAAATACCTTATAGGCATCCATATAATGAATGTCGAGATACAAAACATCCAGCGGGATTTTCTTATCGCGGAAGCTTTGCGCAATGCTCAGCACTTCGGAATCGGGGAAGTAACTCCAGCGGCTTTGCTGAAATCCCAATCCCCACAATGGAGGCATCGGCATACGACCGGTCAGCCAACTGTAGTTTTCTATGATCCGGGAAGTATTTCTTCCCCCAATAAAATAATAGTTCATCTCTCCTGCATCAGCTCCAAAAGAAGAGAACCGATCGTTGGAAGCGCCGAAATTAAAGTAACTTTTAAAAGTGTTGTCGAAGAAAATGCCATAGGAAACATCATGATGAATTCCAATATAGAATGGGAAAGTAGCATATATTGGGTCTTGTCCTGTTGTATAACCCGGAGTATCGGAATTCCAGTTCATATAGCCTTCACCACGTCGGTTGAGGTTGCCGGTCTTCTCACCGAGCCCAATGAATTTCTCGCCATCCTGGAGTTTCTTGTAAGTTGTAACTTCTTCACCTACCCAGGTAGTGCCGAAAGCTTCGTCATCCTGGCAAAGCAGTTTGCCGTTATAACTCTTGAAATTAAAGCGAACCGGGTCGGTGGTTATTTCCAGCCTGAGGGAATCAGTTTGTATGAGGATCATTCCTTCCGTTTCATGCAGCTTAACCGCGCAGGTCTGAGGAGTTCCTACAACTGCATAGGAAAAGTCAGCATCGAAAGGCGTTTTAGCTATCCTGATCCGGATAATTTCAGGGCTGTAAATCAAAACACTGGCAGTGCCATTTGAAGTCTCAATGGTATATGCCTGGTTTCCTTTTGTTAGCTTCTTAAACCTTCCAAGGCTATTATCCGGAAACTGCTGTGCTTTTATTACCGATAGCGCCAATAACAGCATGGCGAATGTGAAAATTCCTTTCATATTGATATCCATTTAGTTATGAAAATATAGATTGGAGAATCTTGCTGAACCTATTCGTATTACTAATAAAGCATGATCTTTACCTGCAAAATAAGCTAAATTTCACGAATGAGAGCTTTATTTTCCCGAGATTTGCCGAAAATACAACTCTTTATACTTTACAATGATTTATGCTGTTCAGGATTCACTTTTGTGATTGTATACTATATGATCGAGTCCGGATAGTAACTGTCACAAGTTGAGATTCAGAGGATACTAATCAGCAGTTGTAGGTAATACCCTGGATTATGCAGAGCATATATGCAAAAATTGAAGAAATTAAAGGTGGAAAAATCCCTGCCGCCTTGTGCATTGTAATTGAAACCAGTGGTTCAACTCCCCGAAAACAAGGTGCAAAAATGATCGTGTATGCTGATGGCTCTATCTTTGGCACTATTGGAGGTGGAGGTATCGAAAAGGATGTGGCCGATAAAGCTGTCAAACTGATAGCTTCGGGAAAACCGGTGAAGTGTGTCTTCAGCCTTGAAAAAGACCTGGGCATGCATTGCGGAGGAACCATGGAAGTATATATTGAGCCGATAAACCCGGTTCAGAAATTATTCATTTTCGGAGCCGGGCATATTGGCAAGTCCCTGGCCGGTTTTGCCAAAGAGCTGGATTTTTCGGTAACATTATTTGATCCACGGGAGAATATCTTTGCTGAAAAAGCATTTGAAGGCTGCAACTGCATTAACAAAGACTATTTCGAAGCAATTAATGAAAGCGCATTCGACAACAATACCTATATCGTTATTGTTACTCCGAAGCATGCATCGGATGAAGAAATTCTTGCCGTCGTTGCTAAGAAACCACATGCCTATGCAGGGATGATCGGAAGCACACGCAAAGTTGAATTATTGAAAAAGCGTTTCATGGAAGAGAAAATTCTCCCTATGGAAGTACTGGATAAAATTGATATGCCGATCGGGATTAAATTCCAGGCTGAAACTCCCCAGGAAATTGCTATCAGTATTCTTGCAAAGCTTATTGATGTCAGAAATACTCTCTCACTGATTAAAAGTACCTAGAAGAGTAAACAACTGGTCAAAAAGATAACGGAATAATCATGACTAATTCGTCCTGATTTTCAATAAAAAATATTTCTACATTTAAAAATAACAGAATTGGTTTACAATGAAAGATACCCTATTGAAAATTAAAGAATTAGCTGCTTCCTATGCTGATTATACTGCGGGAAACCTGTCGAAACTTGTTAAAATACGTTCCCTAAGCCTGGGTGAAACACAAGTAGCAGAAGAACTGAAGCGGCAGATGCTGGAAGCAGGTTTTGATGATGCACGCATTGATAAACTGGGGAATGTGATCGGCCGCATCGGGAATGGAAAGAAAATTCTTGCATTCGATGGTCATATTGATACCGTTGATGTCGGAAATATGGCTAACTGGGATTCTGACCCGTTTTCAGGAGTGATCAGCAATGGATTTGTGCTTGGCCGCGGCACGGTTGACCAGAAAGGTGGTCCGGCAGCTTTTGTCACAGCCGGGCGTATACTAAAGGACCTTGCATTCGATAAGGATCTGACCATCTATTTTACCGGAACCGTAATCGAAGAGGATTGCGATGGTCTTTGCTGGAAGTACCTTGTGGAAGAAGAAAATATCACCCCCGATTTTGTAGTAATCACGGAACCTACTAATCTCAATATATACCGGGGACATCGCGGCCGGATGGAAATAGAAGTGACTTTTAAAGGTATTTCAGCTCATGGCTCAGCTCCGGAACGGGGGAAGAACGCCATATACATGGCATCACGTGCCTGCCTGGAAATCGAAAAACTAAATGAAAGACTTGCTTCAGATCCTTTCCTGGGTAAAGGGAGCGCTGCTCTTTCTGAATTCATTTCCGGCAGTCCTTCTCTTTGTGCTGTTTCCGATTATGCGAAAATTCATATTGACCGCCGCCTTACATGGGGTGAAACAAAGGAATCGGCCGTATCCGAAATTGAAGCGATTGTGAAAGATATGGATGCCGAGGTTGTTGTGCTGCAGTATGAAGAAACATCTTATACCGGTTTAAAATATGGAATGGAGAAGTATTTTCCTACCTGGAAAATTGCTGAAGACCACCCTTTAGTAGTCAATGCAAGCAAAGCTTATTCTGGCCTGTTCGGTAAGAAACCACATATCGACAAATGGACTTTTTCGACCAATGGCGTAACTATTAACGGGTATTATAAGATACCCTGCATCGGTTTTGGTCCTGGTGACGAAGTATTGGCACATGCTCCCAACGAAAAAGTACCTGTGAACGACCTGGTTGTCGCTTCAGCTTTCTATGCCGCCCTGGCACACTTTATTGCCGGATAGAACTCAGTGCTCCTCTGTGTTCTCAGAGTCTCCGTGGTTAATTAAGTTATTGTTCAAACAATCTTTTCTATGAACCCAATCCTGAATTCCCTCTTACAAAAACTCGAAAATACACCTTCCGCCCTTTACCAGAAGGACTTCCTGTTAACCTGGGAAAAAACCCATGGCGAACTGGAAACCATCCTGGCTGTGGCTGAAGCCCTGAAAAACCTTCGTGACAACAATATTTCAGCCAACTGTTTCGATTCCGGGCTGGCTATTTCGCAGTTCCGTGACAATTCAACCCGCACCCGGTTTTCGTTCGCTTCGGCTGCTAACCTTCTTGGACTGGCTGTCCAGGATCTTGATGAAGGAAAATCACAGATTGCCCATGGTGAGACTGTTCGCGAAACTTCAGCAATGATCTCTTTTTTGAGTGATATTATTGGCATCCGTGATGATATGTTCCTGGGTGCAGGAAATGCTTATATGCGTGAAGTTGGCGCTGCCCTCGATGAAGCTTTTGCTGATGGTGTTTTGCCCCAGCGACCGGGTATCATAAACCTGCAGTGCGATATTGACCATCCTACCCAAAGTATGGCTGACCTGCTTCACCTGAAAACAGTTTTTGGTTCGCTGGAGCAACTGAAAGGTAAAAAAATTGCCATGACCTGGGCCTATTCACCCAGTTATGGAAAACCGTTATCGGTTCCTCAGGGAATAATAGGGTTAATGACCCGGTTCGGAATGCAGGTCGACCTGGCCTTTCCGGAAGGGTACGGCTTGATCCCCGAGGTTGTTGAACTGGCAGGAAAACAGGCAAAGGAGAGCGGCGGAAGATTCCGGGTTGTCAATTCAATGGAAGCCGCCTTTAAAGATGCAGATATTGTTTATCCGAAAAGCTGGGCTCCGTTCCATGTGATGCAACGTCGTACCGAATTGCTTCGGGCAAGCGACCATGAAGGTTTGAAAGGACTTGAAAAGGAATGTCTCGCCAACAATGCCCGTTTCAGGAATTGGGAATGCACGGAAGAGAAAATGAAACTCACCAAAGAAGGAAAAGCGCTTTATATGCATTGCCTCCCGGCAGATATTTCAAGCGTTTCATGTAAGGAAGGGGAGGTTGAAGCCAGCGTATTTGAGCGTTATCGTGTTCCTTTATACAAACAGGCTGGCTACAAACCCTATATTATTGCTGCTATGATGCTGACTAACAGGTTTGAAAATCCTTCAACGCTCATTCAGAAAATGATTAGCGATAAAAAAAACAGGGTGCTTTAGAAGGATACAGAACTAAGACTTAACAAAAGAGAGCAGGCTAAAAATTTAATCAGATTCAGAGCTGATATAATTGACAATGTATTAATAGTGAATACTGTATTATATTTGATTTCACTCATTATTAAAATCTTACAATGAAAGTTCCTGTGATTATTTTCTTAGTTATCTTTTTGTGGTTGTGTTCATTAGCAGTCTTTCCCCAAAAGGTTGAAGAAGTAAAAAGCCCGGAATCTGAAGCTGTCGCCAACCTGGCAGAACACTACGACAGGGGGTATCTGTTCATGGATATTTCGTGCATAATTAAGACTGATATCAATGGAAATGTACGCTGGAAAAAATATATCGGCAGCGCAAATTACTCAACGCATTTGCATGCTATTTCAACGACCCTGGATGGAGGCTTCATAATAGCAGGGTCTACAAATAAATATAACGGCAGATTTCAGCCATTGTTCATAAAATTCAATGCCTGCGGGCAGATAGAATGGAGCAAAGTGATGAATATCAATTACAGTTATTATGTCAGTGGTACTGATATTACCTAACTCCCTGATGGTAGTATTAAAGGAATCATTTCATATCTTGATCCATACATGCCTTTGGAATCGGCGACAACTCTATTACTTTCTTTTGTCCAGAACGGGCAGGATGTATTGATTGATAAAGTGCGACGAGAACCTCCGGATCAAAGTCCTGTTGCCCAGGGTTACAAGTTTGTTTCCTCAGAAGACAGTAATCTGGTGATAGCAGCAGTCCCTTACTATCCCATAGCCTGGCCTGTTTGGTATAAAATAAGTACAGAAGCAAATCTGCTTTGGGAACGATCCTCAATCAGCGAGGGAAGAATCGCTGATACGAAATCTGATTATTCTGGTCATTTTTATTCGACAGCCACCATTCAGGGTTTCGATCCTGTATTTATTAAATTTAGCCAGGATGGCAATGGTTTTAATGTATTTGAGCCATGGACCAGCACATTCATAGACTTAGGTATGTTATGTTGCTACGATCCTACTGTCATTCTTGCTTTGGTTTCAGGAAAGATTAATGGTACAGAAAACAGTTCGGGAATATCGGTTATCGATTCGGCCGGAAACCTGCTTCACTACCACCAGGTATACCCGGCGGCTTATAGCAAGAAAAGCATTATTAAAACAAGGGATTCTAAATTACTATTCCTTGAGAGTATAAATCCTTCTTTACCTGTAATCCCATTTCTGAAATATGAATATACGGGTGCCCCTGATTTCCTGGTTGCAGTTCCTTCCGACACGGGTTCCTACACCTACGATAGTCTTTGTTCTTCAGTCATTACAACAGATACACTGGACATTGAAGCCGAACTAATAACAGGAGTTGTCAAAAACGTTGAATCTGTGGATCATGACAATATCCTGTCAGTCTGGCCTGTTCCTCCAAAGGATATGATTCACATTAGCTTCAACGACATGGTACAAAATGGGGATCTTCTTCTGATCAGTGATATTCAAGGTAATTTGATTTGCCGGATTCCGGTCAGCCAGGGGCTAACAGAAACAAAACTTGATGTAAGTAAATATTCCAGAGGAATTTATTTTGTGAAATGGCAAAGAAAGAATATTACTCTGGCGACTGTGAAATTTGTCCGCTGATTTATTCAATGAGTTAATTGATTATGAAATTTATAAAGGATTGAGTTCATGAAACCTGTCATTGAATTGGATTTATAACTTTACCATTCCGAAAAACAATCTTCCCATTTACTAAAACAACTTCAGCTTTTCCCCGGGTTACAGTTCCTTCGTAAATATCAGAATCACAGCGCTGAACATGCGTTGCGGCTGAAATAATACTTTTTGATTCAGGATTCCAGATAATGATATCGGCGTCATACCCCGGTTTCAATTTCCCTTTGTTGTTTCCAAGCCCGAAGATTTCAGCCGGTTGTGAGCTGGTCAGGCTGATAAATTGTTCCATCGTTATTTTACCTGTGAGAACTCCGTAGGTGTATAGTAAGCTGAGCCGGTGTTCAATTCCCCCGGCGCCGTTCGGGATTTTTATGAAATTATTTATTCCCCGATCCTTCTGACCTTGAAGGTTAAAGGGACAATGATCGGTTGCAACGGTATCAAATGTGCCATCAGCCAGTCCTTCCCAAAGAAGAATACGATCAGCTTCAGAACGGATAGGAGGGGAGATAATATAAGGCAGAACATCAATGTTTTTTAGCGAAGTATTATAAACGGAATCATTCACCATCAGGTATTGAATGCAGGTTTCGCCGTAAACATTCATTCCGGACCTTTTTGCCTGCCGGATCAGATTGGTTCCCAAAGCGGTTGAAGTGTGAACAATATAAACCGGGCAACCAGTTTGAGAGGATAATTCAAGCACATCACCGATGGCCTTGATTTCGGCTTCCGGAGGGTGTGAAAGTGCATGATAGATCGCTTCCATTTTCCCTTCCTTCAGAAATAGCCTTTGCAGCCGGCTTATCATTTCACCATCCTCGCAATGCACCATGACGATACCACCATTAGGTCCGACAACTTCCATCAGGCTCTTTAATTCCTTCAGCTTAATGCCGATAGATTCACGGTATGCCAGGTATGCTTTGAATGAAGTAATTCCATATTGGGTGATGCATTCCTTAACCTCAGCTGCAACCTGTGGATTCCACTCACTGATGCCAACATGAAG
>JANXXZ010000330.1 GCA_025350385.1 Bacteroidales bacterium | reverse complement strand
ACCGGCAAATGTGCAGAATGTGGCACCACCCTCAAAAAAGGCACTTCCTCCTATTACTGGCCATCCAATGGCAAACTTTATTGCCTATCCTGCGGTGAATCCGAATACCGGCAATTCCTTTCAGCCGCAGCTGATGAATCTGTTTACTTGGGTACCGGCAATCCATTCGCCTGCTAAAAACCTCAAAATTTACATTATCAAGCCCGGAAAACCGGGCTTTTTAATTGAAATCAGACAAATATTTCGATAAAATTGATGCCTGTATTTAGCAATCCAATGCAATCAGTTTCATAATTATACATAACACACTGTAATAGTGTTATTTACAATAGTATTCAGTATATACTGCTTTATCTTTGTACAGAAATCAGGCACGATATAGAACCTTATCAATTCCGTACCAAGTCCGTATCAAGGCCTCTTTTTTAACAAATACTCACTTAAATACCTTACGCCTTATGGCAATCGTTCAAAACCCCATCACTGGCAGGACCCGAAAGAAATTCGGAACTGCAGTTTTCTCGAAACACTACGAGCAAAACACCATGAGAACCCGCCCAATGCAGGTTTCTAACCCACGAACCGAAGGACAAGTAAAGCAGAGGAGCAAATTTGCTCAGACTGTAGATCTGATCCGACAGGTACTCCCAATTGTTAATGATGCGTATTCCAATACACTCAAAAACATGTCCCCGTTCAACAAGATTGTGAGCATTAACTCCAAGAATATTTTTGTTGAAGGTACCAACGAAATCGATTATACCAAAGTTCAGTTCTGCGACAACGAAGGCAGCAATGTCCGCAACGTTGAATTAACTTGCGAAGATGATCAGGTAGTTAGTTTTCTTTGGGAACCTAACACAACCAATCAGGCTGAACTTGATGAACCGGTTTCGATTATCCTGGTTAACTGTATCAAGAACAAAGCAGTAAATTTCCCAAATGTTGCTTTGAGGTCTGAAAGTGCAGCCAGCGTTGTTGCGCCAGTTGAATGGGTTGGTGATATGGTTGCAGCATACTTCAATACAACCGATTACACGACTTCAAATCCGAAAGCTGATGGATCTATCCCGAAAAAGAAAGTGATCAGATTTAAAGCCGGATGTGAGCTCGCAAAGAATGTGAAGTAGGAGATCCAGGTACAACAAAGGGTATAAAAACCCCATTTTTCAAATGTTGTACCTATGTTGTACCCATCATTTTACCAAAAATGAAAATGCCTGTAAATCAAACGATTACAGGCATTTTTTGTTGTTTTAAGCGGTCCGGACGGGACTCGAACCCGCGACCACATGCGTGACAGGCACGTATTCTAACCAACTGAACTACCGAACCGTGTTAAAGAACTTTCCCGTATAGGGATTGCAAAGATAATACATTTTACTCATCGTCAAAACAAATGACCTGATTTTTAAAAAAAACCTTAACATTTATCTATCTATCTGCCATTCAATTAATTAATCACCCTGTTACAAATTGTCTGATAGGCACAATTGCGGCATGTTTCGGTGTTTTCAGTCTGAATGAAAGGGATTTTGGGGTTAAAGATTTCTGATAAAATTCCGGAAAGCAGTAATTCGAACTCAGCAAGACGATTTTCCGTTAGCTTTTCATCTTTCCCGATATTCGCATTTACAAGGTATTTTGATGCCATCCGCAGAGAAACTATTCCTGAAACAAGATCCGTGTGAATGCCCCCGGGATTCATTTGCCGGAACATCCAGGCATAGGTGAGCAGTTGCAACAACTTTGCAGGACTTTCGTGTTCAAGCAAAAAGTCTATTTCATCTACTTTCACTTCTGAAGACTTTACCTGCCCGGTTTTATAATCTATTACGCGAATAGTGCCGGAAACACGGTCGATCCGGTCAGCTTTACCTCTCAGTTTTACTTTAAACAATTCACCGGTAGCATAATCAGGAACATCTATACTTGCTTCAAGATCTGATTCAAGCTGCAAGATATCAATATATTGCTGTCCCTGAGGCCGGTTATCAATAAAAGCAGTTTCAGCCAGGAGAAAGCGCTTCACCATATTTTCAGCCACTTTGACTATCAGGAGATTCTTCCCGGATTCCAACTCCTGCTCGGAATAGTTTTTGGCAAAAACCAGCTTAACCCTGCTCACGGCATCCGGAAGCATGGTTTCAATCTCCTTTTTGGACACTTTACCTTCCAGGAAAGGTTTGTACGTTTCATACAACACTTCGTGGACCATCACTCCCAGGGTAGCAGCATCAATCGTTTCATCAACCAGGTCGGTCTCACTTATATTCAGTACCTGGGCATAGCAAAACTGCAGGCTGCATGCCAGGTATCTGCCCAGGGTTGTCGGTGAAAAACCTTTGACAGCAATTTCGTTAAGGCGTTCGAGTACCCCACCGTTTTTTGTTATAATCACGGGCATATCGGTTTGCCGCATTGCCGGGATAGAAAGCAACTTCTCGGTAATATGAATTTTATCATTGTATCCGGGCAACTCATACTTAATCTGGGTAACAAACCGGCTCATCTCACCTCCACCGAGTTCATTTCCTTCGGTATTATATAAGATATGCACATTTGTAGCCCGTTGAAGCAGGCGGTAAAAATGATAGCCAAATACAGCATTCCGTTCGCTGTATCGCTGAAGACCAAACTCCTGCCTCACCTCATCCGGCACAAAAGTGTTCTGATGTTTCCCTTTAGGAAGTTGCCCTTCATTTACCGAAAGCAATATGATGTGCGAAAAATCCAGGGCGCGGGTTTCAAGCATCCCCATCAGTTGAAGTCCTTTTAGCGGCTCACCGTAAAACGGAAGCCTCAGGCCCGAAACCTGGCTGGTAAACAGTTCATAAAGGGTTTCAACATCCTTTACTAAATCATATTCAACGGTGAGTAAACGGATTTTTTCAAGTAAAAGCGCAAAATGATAGAGGTATTCTATATCAATTTTATGAATTCCGTTGTTAGTATTGGATTCATCGGATGAAACAAACCTGTCCCGGAAAAAAGTGATGATTCCCGGCATAAATTCCGCAATCACTCTAGAATTATAAGATTCTAATTCCAAAACAACCGTAAAAACTTCACTCAACCCGGGTAAACTTTTCATTAGTATTCTTGAAAACTCTCCGGCATTGTAATATGACTTGTCAAGCCGGGCTTTCTTCCCGTTTTCAAGCGAATATCCGGCTTCAGGTTCAAATCCCAGGTATGGATGGTTTAGCAAACGGATAATATCTTTATGATGAAAACGAAGAAGAAATGTTTCTTTACCATCAGCCGACACGGTTTTCCTGGCATAACGCCTTGCATTTATCAGGAGCTTGAAAATAGCATCCAGCAGCGAGAAAACGGGTGTCTGCTTTAAGGGGTAACCCATGGTGACATTAAAATCCTTCAAGTGCGAAGGGATTGAGTTGAGTACAGGCAGCATCAGGCTTTCATCCACAAGCACCAAAGCTACGTCCGAAGCATTTCCTGCCAGTGACACCATGTCAGCTGTCAATTGCCCGGCAAGTTTCGCCTGTCCTACATTTCCCGGGACACCGATGATGGAAATCTGTTTTTCATAAGTAAGCAATGACAGACCGATCCAGTTCATTGTTCCGAATTTCCGGTCTTTCAGGTAATTCCGCAGGAAACGCCCTGCTTCCTGCTTTGTATCCGACAGGTAATAATCATCTGCATCCCAGAATATCTCACCTTTTCCCGATTCAAGCAGGGAGGTAAAAAGCTTTTCCTCAGCCGTTGTAAGTGCATTGAAACCTGCAAATACTACCTTCTGCCATTCAGCAAATGGTTCATTGTCAAGATTTGCAATGAGTTGTTTAAAAGCGAGTCCAAAATACCCTTGTCCTTCAGCGATTAACTTTTGGCTGAATTGATCATAAATCGGGGCAAGCGAATTATAGAAACGAAGGTAATCCTGTTCGAACGGAGTAAGGGGCGTTCCGTCAGGATTCCAGTGTTTCATGGCCTTGATCTCATCCAGGTATGAAAACACCTCCACGCCATCGGCAAGGTATTGGTCAATTTCATCAAAATCGGCCAGCAGCATGGTACCCCAGGAAATAAATTCAGCAAAAGGTTTTGCTTTTTCCTTTTCAATGGATTGATGAACCTGGTAAAGCTTTACCAGTAAGGAGAGCTGGTCAGGTACTTTGAGCCCTGACTTCATTACCACGAAATCTTCAAGTGCATAAATCTCAGGCAACCACAAAGGCCTGGTAATGAGCTTCGAAAGATATTGTTTCAGGAAGAGCCCGGCACGCCGGTTCGGAAATACTATGCATAACCGGCTGATATCCTCGCCATATTGCTGAAAAAGATTCTTTGCAAGCTTATCCAGGAATGGCTCCATATATTGATTCTATAACTGACCAGTAAATTTACCGCTTTTTATCAGTTCCTCTGATCTTGCTATATCCGCAGGCCTTCCCAGGTCAATCCAATTCAAAGGATCATGCTCGTAAGCGGTAATATTATGTTCGATGGCCAGGCGCAGGTAGACATCCACCAGTGAAAAACGGCCGGTTTCCGTCATAAGGCTGAATATCTCAGGACTGATAATATGAATCCCGCTGAAAGCGAAACGCAAAGGCTTAATCCGGCAATCCCGGGCAAGTCTGACTTCTGCTTTCCCAGTATGTTCCCAACCGCACAGCCTCATCTTTTCATCAAAGAGGAAATAACGAGATGAATCACGGTTACTCACCGCAAGGGTGGTCAAAGCATTCTCAGCATGATGCAAAGCGAGCATTTCGCGAAGGCTGATATTGCTCAATACATCGACATTATGCAGAATAAAAGGTTTGCCATCATCAAAGAAACCAGCAGCTTTTTTCAAACCTCCACCGGTGTCGAGGAGTAGATCCCGTTCATCTGAAATTTCAATGTGAATACCAAAATTATTTTTGCTCAGGAGGAAATCAATGATCTGATCCGGAAAATGATGAACATTAATGATAATCTCCCGAACACCAAACTCCATCAATCGATTCACCACCCTTTCGAGCATGGGGACACCACCCACAGGTACCATTGCTTTGGGCAAATGACCGGTGAATGGCTGAAGCCGGGTGCCAAGCCCGGCGGCAAAGATCATCGCCTTCATCCCTTTGAATTTTGGTTTTTAAAATAATTGCGCAGCAATACTTTCTTCAATTCGCGGTGTATAACCAGTTCTGCAATGATATCGGCCCGACTCCATTCGGGTTGTTTGAATTCAGCATCAATTATGGAATGGGGCCCCAGGTCGATCTGGTAAAGCAAGGCTGCAAGTCGGTTTTTGTCAGTAGCAAGAAGTCGTTCGAGGTGTTTTGATAATTGTTTAAACAATTCGTTATAGGCCATTCCCATATTTCCTGAAAATGCGATATCCATCCCGAACATGGAAAAATCTTTCATTACCTGGGCTACTGTCTGCCGGATTACTTCAGAACGGGTTTTATATAATTCAATGTCAATATTTTCCAAGTTTGATCAGTTCATTTCAGTTTAACACAAATTTATTTCTTTAATTGCCTTTCGAACCAATTTATTCCTTCAGAATGGGATCACTTTTGTTTTTAATCTTGCTGCTATGGATCCATGAATATATAAAACGTTTTACCTAAGAACCTATGAGATTAAAATATATGAATTCCGTAAAGAAGCAAAACCTGTTGTCTCAAAGACCAATTATTAATTACAGCCAATGTTTATCCAGTTCTGTGTGATAAACCGTTACATGGATAGAATACTTCTCTTCCAGGTAATGAGCCAGTTTTTCAGTGCAGTAAACCGAACGGTGCTGCCCGCCAGTACATCCGAAATTTACCTGCAGGCTGCTGAATCCGCGTTTCATGTATTCAAGCACAGATTGATCCACCAGTTTGAAAACATTGCTTATAAACTTATCGACCAGAGGTTCCCGTTCAAAAAACTGGATAACCGTGGCATCCTTACCGGTAAAGGATTTATAATGCTCATACCTTCCGGGATTGGGCAATGCCCGGCAATCGAACACAAATCCACCACCGTTACCGGTGTAATCGGGAGGAGATCCGTTTTTATAGGAAAAACTGTTTACCGAAATGGTAAGTCCCTCCTCAGGAGCTGAAAAAGAAGTCCTGACGTCTGAAACTGCAATTGCTTTCAGAGCCTTCATCAATTCGGGTAACTCGGGTTCGAGTTTTACATTTTCGAGCCACCATTTTACATTTTCAATTGCAAAAGGAATACTTTGCAGGAAATGCGCCCTTCGTTCAAAGTAGCCCCTGTACCCATATGCACCCATGACCTGGAGCAATCGGATAAGAACAAAACCATAATAATAATTGATAAAGGACTCCCTGTCTACTTTCTGGTATTTCGAAAGGCAATCAAGGTATAGATACAGCATTTCTTCCCTGTAATCAAATGGCAGGGCTGCCTTTACCTGGAAAAGCAGGGAAGCCAGGTCATACTGCAGGGGACCACGGCGGCCACCCTGGTAATCAATAAACCAGGGTTTGCCTTCATTGATAAGGATATTCCTTGCCTGGAAATCGCGGTACATAAAACCTGAGCTTCCGGCCCGGAGTAAGTAAAGGATCAGCCGGTCGAAATCGTTCTCAAGGGCATATTCATTGAAGGGTATTTTGAGCAGGCGAAGGAAGTAGTACTTAAAGTAATTCAGGTCCCAGCGCATGCTACGGGCATCAAATTCTTTGGCCGGATAGCACAGGTTATAATCGAGCCTTAAGCCTGCTTCTACCTGGAATCGGGGCAATTCGGCAATCGCCATTTTATAAAGACCGATGGTTTCGGTATCCGGAATACCGTTTTTCCTTCCATTTTCGAGTTTCTGCAACAGGGATAAATCTCCGAGATCGCTCAGAAGATAGCAGTCGTTCGTTTCATCAACTGCATACACCGTTGGAACATGAAGTCCCTGCGACAGGAAATGGTTTGTAAAACCAAGGAATGCCTTGTTCTCTTCCTTATCAGGGTTATAAACTCCAATAGCATTTTTTAACTGCCCGGTAATCCTGAAATACTGCCGGTAAGAACCTGCTGCTGGTAATGGAACAACCTCTATTCCCTCTTCTCCCGACCACTGCATAAAAATCCGGCGCAAGGATTCAATGTAATTGATTTCCAACTGTGTTGATTTTTAACAAATTAACAATTTTGTCTCTCATTTACAAACATACTTTTTTTATATGCATATTGCACACGAAATTAAGGAAATATGATCAAACCAGGCAGATTGATCTCATAAAAGCAATTACCTTTGTCCAACAAGAAAAATAACCAATATTTAAACATACGATCATGGAAAATACAAATGCGATGGAAATCCTCAAGACAGCCATACTGATGGAAAAACGCGGGAAAGCATTTTATGAAAAAATGGCTGAACAAACCAACAGTCCTGAAGCCCGAAAGATATTTACTACCATGGCCGATGAGGAAAAGGCTCATGTTGAATACTTATCTCTTCAGTTCAACCATTATGTGAAGGAGCATAAATTTTCCAAACCCGATACATCTGTTGCTCAGGAAGATATTTCCCATGAAGTCATGAATGCTGAAATTGTCAAACAAATCTCCGCAGCCAGTTTCGAAGCAGCCGCAATTTCGGCCGCTATGGATTTTGAAACTCGTGCTGTGGAAGTTTATTCCAAACGCGCTGCCGAATCTACAGACCCGAATGAGAAAGAGTTGTATGCGTTTCTTGCCAACTGGGAAAGCGGGCATCACAAAATACTCTATGACCTAAACGAACAACTAAAGGAGAGTATCTGGTTCGATAACCAGTTCTGGCCGTTCTGAAAGTAAACTTTCTACAAGAAAATATGCGCCGGAGGCAGTAGCCTCCTGCGCATATTTTTTTTACCTGATAAGTCATTCAGAAATAGATTATTCTGAATAAATAAAAACAAATCCACAAAGCAGCTGTTTATTAGAATAATTAAAAATTCTATAACTCAAGAAACCAATATCATGAGAAAAGCAGTTGTAATTATTATTTTGCTGACCATAACCTTTGGTTTCAGCAGCTATGCCCAGGAAAAAACTTTTAAAGACGGAACCGTCTGGAATCTGCAGTTTGTTAAATTAAAAACGGGACAGGGTGATAGTTATCTAAACAGCCTGAAAGGAACATGGAAGGCAGTTCATGACGAAGCCGTGAAGCAGGGACTAATATTATCGTATAAGATCTTACTGGGAAATGCCTCAAACCCTGAGGATTGGGATGTATTGCTTATGACCGAATATAAAAACCTGGCTAGTATGGAAGGAAATGATGAAAAATGGGATGCAATACAGGCAAAATTTGTAGGTAATGCTGATGAAATGAAAAAACTGAATGAGAAACGAGTGGATATGCGGTCAATTTATGGCTCAAGGGTTATACGGGAAGTAATTTACAAATAATCAAGACTGGATATAATTCCTTTCAACTTTCGGGATAATCCAGGTCAAAAAAGCCGGACTATTGCAATTCAGTATAGTCCGGCTTTATTTTTTAAGGTAACCTGTTATTACTTTACGATTGCAATCCCACTTCCGGAATAGGAATGATACTGCCCGTTATACATCGCATCAGCGCTTACAGGTCCAAGAGTAAATGTGCCCCTGCTAACAACCCTCACAGTATAGTAGAAATAGCTCACTTTCCCAGTCAGCGGGGTAAAGAAACTGATACGGTCATCGCGCACATCAGTGTATTCAGGAATAGTGCGCACATTCATCCATGACATCTCGCGTTCAGCAACCAGCCTTGAATTCTCAATTTCAAAACATGCCGGCAACAGGTCTGTGATTGCAACATTCTCAACAGTCCTGCCGGCTGGGGCTTCGGCCGCTATCTCAATCACTACAAGGTCATTCTGGCTAAAATT
>JANXXZ010000281.1 GCA_025350385.1 Bacteroidales bacterium | reverse complement strand
CGGGACGCCGGATGGCGGGGCTTCCCGGGGAGCAATCGGCAGGTTAATACATGTGATTAAGCGGCCAATGCGTAATTGTAATCGTTGCCATTTATGTGGCTTGAGAGTTGGTTTTAACGGGCCGTGCACTCAAAGTCCCGGCATGCTTACAATCCCACTGTCACTGCTGTCAAAACCGGTCAGCCCCGTGAAGGTGATTGTACCCGCAAAAGTACAGCCATTTCTGTTTGGTTCTACAGAATGACGGACTTTTGATTTAAAATGAAAGCAGGATTTAAATATAAATGAAAAGTCTGGGAAATTAACCAATCCCAGACTTTCAGATTTCAGCGAAATGCTTTCAATCAAAAGAATAATTTAAATTGATGAATTTTCATCGCATGCTGGTAATTCAACAACTTCACCGGTATTTGATCCTGAAAAACTGTTTACATCAAAACGAAGGTATTCAAGTTGATTTTCCGGCATTTCGGTCAAATCAGTACTGTTGTCTTGAGTAAACCTGGTTATGTCGAAACGAAGGTATTCAAATTCGCTGGCTGCAGGTAATTCCTTAATTTCATTTTCAGCTTTACCTATATAGTTGCTAACATCAAAGCGAAGGTAGTCCATTGATTTCACCGGAAATTCAACTATTTCTGGTTCGGTCGTAAAATTATTAACATCGAAACGAAGGTAGCTAAACTCATTAATTGCTGAGACAGACGAGGACTCTTCACAATTTGAATTCTTTCCTGAAGTGGTTTGTTCTTTATCCGTAGTTTTAACTCTTTTACCGGTAAGGTTCGAACTGAAATTTGCTGAGGATGCAACTGAAAGGAATAAAAGGAAGCTGAGAGTAATTATGGTTGTGATAGTTCTATTTGTTTTCATTTTGTTTAGTTGTTTTTCTCTTGCGAGAAGGGTTTGAAAAAAGGTAGATTAACTGGTTTGTGTAAGTAGACGGAATCCTAGTAAAAAGGTTACAAAAAAAGTGTAACCTGCTGATAAATAATAAAATTATGCTTTAAATGCAATTTATCAATTGGCATCGCAATCCATTGAATTATCAGGCATTTTCTACTTTGCTTATCTAAACAATCCACGACAGCTTATTGTTCAGCACATAAACATGAAAAGTAGTTTTGAAAATACTCTTGACAATATGATAATTCAATATGCAAATACCTCTGCCTATGAGAATAACAGCGGTTAGGAACTTAATAGATGTTCGAGATTAAGAAGTATTAAATTACTGTTAAGTTAGTTTCAATAGCTAGCTAACCTGGTTAAAGCACTGTCCTGCAGATTAGTATATTAATACATAGAATGCTTAAAGATATTATTTTCAGCGTAATATCCTATATGCTAATTTCTGAAAGGTTGGGCGTATTTCTTGATATCTTCCGCTGTAATTACTGGTCCGCATAAAATGGCCAGGCGCTCAATAATGTTACGCAATTCGCGTATATTCCCGGTATAATGAATCTTCTTGAGTTCATCAAGTGCATCTTCCATAAAAACGGAAGGGGCTTTTCCCTCGTTTTCGGCCATGGCTTGCATGAAATGAGCAGCAAGCATCGGGATATCATCTTCACGGTCGTTGAGCGAAGGAACATGGATAAGAATAACACTCACGCGATGGTAAAGGTCCTCTCGGAAGTTTTTATTCTGAACCTCTTCTAGCAGATTTTTATTGGTGGCTGCAACCACGCGGACATTTACCGCGATTTCCTTTTCCCCGCCAACCCGCATGATTTTATTTTCCTGCAGGGCGCGTAAAACCTTGGCCTGGGCTGATAAACTCATGTCGCCGATTTCGTCAAGAAATAGGGTGCCGTTGGTTGCTTGTTCAAAATCACCTTTCCGTTGCTTGATAGCGGAGGTAAATGAGCCTTTTTCGTGACCAAAAAGAACGCTTTCAATCAACTCGGATGGTATGGCGGCACAGTTTACTTCCACGAACGGGCCCTCAGCACGGTGGCTTTTTTCATGCAGCCAGCGTGCAACAAGTTCTTTCCCGGTGCCACTTTCACCGGTTATCAGTACACGCGCTTCGGAAGGGGCAACTCTTTCGATCATATCTTTAATTTCAGTAATAGCATGGGATTCACCGATCATCTCATATTGTTTGCTGACTTTCCTTTTAAGGGCTTTGGTTTCGGTAACCAATCTTGATTTATCGAGGGCATTTCGCACTGTTATAAGCAACCTGTTAAGATCAAGTGGTTTGGCTATGTAATCGTAAGCCCCTTTTTTCAAGGCTTCAACAGCAGTTTCTATAGTTCCATGCCCTGAGATCATTACCACAGGTACATCTGTAATCTGCATTATATGCTCCAATACTTCAATGCCATCCATCTGGGGCATTTTTATATCGCACAGCACTACATCAAAGCTTTCTTTCTGAATAAGTTCAAGAGCATTGGGCCCGTCAACGGCATCTTCAACCTGGTAGTTTTCATACTCCAGTATCTCACGTAAGGTATTACGGATTGCGCGTTCATCATCAATTACAAGTATTCGGGGCATAGGGATTTTAGATTTTAAATTTCGGATTTCGGATTTTAGGCTTATTATTTATCATTATCGTGCACAAATACTTAGTCTTTTATTGATTCAGGTTGTTAAAATTCGACATCCGCAATCCGACATCGGCAATCCGCAATTTACAATCTCCTTGTCTCCCTGTCTCCCTGTCTCCCTGTCCCCAAGTCCCTTTGTCTTAACTCTACCCCTTATACCGGATCCACTTCCATAACTCCCTGTAATCCACTTTTTTACCATACATAAGAATACCTGTCCTGTATATTCGTGCTGCAAGCCAGGTAGCTCCAAGGAAGCCTCCTATAAGCAATACTGCTGATAGTACGATCTGTGGCCATGGAACGCCAAATGGTATGCGAATCATCATAATAACAGGTGATGTTAGCGGAATCATTGAAAGCCAGAAAGCCAGGGGACCATTTGGATTCATGATTATCGCCTGCATCATCACAATTGAAAAGATGAGAGGAATGGTTACCGGTAGCATAAACTGCTGTGAGTCAGTTTCATTATCCACTGCCGATCCGACTAAAGCAAATAAAGCACTGTACAGCAGGTAGCCAAACAGAAAATAGAAAAGAAAAGAGGCAATCATGGTAGGATAGTCGATGGAAGAAAGTGCTTCATAAAAACTATTGTATTGGTCATTGCTGTTTTCAGGATCGTTTTTTAACTGAGTATCCTGGGTAGTATTCAGCGAAGTATTTGCCTTTAAGGATACTTGTTGCTGATCCGGCATTTTGAACTTATCAGGGAAGGATAACTGGACAGTGAAAATAATAGCTGCCGTAAAAACAATCCAAAGAATAAATTGGGTAAGTCCGACCATTGCAACACCCACAATTTTGCCCATCATGAGTTGGAAAGGTTTGACCGACGAAATGATCACTTCAACAATCCGGCTTGTTTTCTCTTCAATTACCCCTCGCATTACCTGTACACCGAAAAGAAAGATAAACATGTAAATCATGATACCTGCCACCGATCCGATAATCATACTGGCGCCTGTAAAACTCTTTTTTTCGGCGCCATTCTCCTCCACCTGGATAGTGGTCAGTTTGATTTCAGATTTGATGTTTTTAAGAATTTTTTCACTCATCAAATCTTCGGATGTGGTATCGCCGCCTGGTTCGTAGGATGGATTGGCCGCCAGGAGTGCAGAACGTAATTCATAACTCAGCTTGATTTTTTCAATCTCTCGCGCCATCACATTCTTGATATATTCTTCAAGATTGATTGATAGTTGTTTGTCGGCATAAACAATGGCATTTGAAGGAACCGATTGTTTAGGTTTAGGAATATACAGTAAAGCGAAGCCTTCGGATTGTTTCAGAATTTTCTTGGCCGACTCCAAATCGGTTTGCATGACCTGGAACTTGTACTTATCCGAATCTTCAAACTTCCCGGCAAATCTGCCGGTTTCGTCCACTACGGTTATGACCCGTTTTTCTTCCTGTTTAAGTGCAAGGTAGGCCGGAACAATAAACAATGCTGCCATGAGGATCGGCCCCAGGATGGTCATTACGATAAAGGAGCGTTTGCGCACCCTGGTAATATATTCGCGTTTGATAATAAGAAATATCTTGTTCATGGCTGGGAAAAGGTTCAGGATTCGAGAATTGAATTTGCACTTACTGCATTGACTTCCGTGATGAATATGTCGTTCATTGATGGGATTACTTCGGCAAAGGATGCGATGCTCATGTGAGGAAGGATCGCGTTCAGGAGTTCTCCTGATCCGGTCCCCTTAGGTAACCTGATCTTTACAGAATGAGTATCATCAGCATATGAAGACTCAAGGAGTTCAAACCCCGGAGCAAGTAATTCAGCTATATTATTCTCATAATTCCGGTAATTTACCTGGTAAGTATTGGTAAAGTGCTGCCAGCGAATATCTTTTACTTTTCCGTCAAGAATCTTGTTCGCTTTGTTAATCAATACAATATCATCACAAAGTTCTTCTACCGAAGCCATGTTATGTGTTGAGAATATAATTGTAGCTCCGTTACTCCGGAGTTCAAGGATTTCATCGCGAAGCAGATTAACGTTAATCGGGTCAAACCCGCTGAAAGGCTCGTCAAATATGAGCAGTCTTGGTTCATGTACCACGGTTACTATAAACTGGACTTTCTGCTGCATGCCTTTTGATAGTTCCTCCACTTTTTTACCCCACCAGTCCTCGATTTCAAATTTCTCAAACCATTTCTTAAGCCGGGTCATCGCATCATGCCTGCTGAGGCCTTTGAGTTGGGCCAGGTAAAGTGCCTGTTCCCCCACACCCATTTTTTTATACAACCCTCTCTCTTCGGGTAAGTAACCGATTATTTCGACATGATTCTGTTTGAGCTTTTGATTATTAAAGAGAATTTCTCCTTCATCGGGACCGGTGATCTGGTTGATGATACGGATCAGCGTTGTCTTTCCTGCTCCGTTAGGACCCAGCAACCCGAATATACTTTGTTCGGGTACTTCCAGGCTGATGCTGTTGAGAGCGGTAAAATCTCCAAAACGCTTGGTTACCTTATTGGCAGTGAGAATGGCCATGAGTGACTGTTTAATTAGGTTTATCAAGTTAATTGTAAATCATATGGTACAACAGCACCCAAGCTAAAAGTCTTAAAACCGGAGTTCTGATACGGAAATAGTTGATTCCGGTAATAAAAGGTCAGACTTTTGACTTAAATTCAATTCCTGCAACAAAATTATCAGAAAACAAGGATATCCTCGTTCTATGTGGAAATTTTATTGGAAATACTCTCTCATCCTGTCGAAAAAGCTTTTATCCTTGGCACCTGGCGCTGGTTTGAAGTTTTCACTTAGCTGCAGTTTTTCAAGCATTTCTTTTTCCTGTCGGCTGAGGTTCCTGGGTGTCCAGACATTAATAGTTATTAGCAAATCACCTTTTCCATAGGAATTGAGAGTCGGCAAACCTTTTCCTTTGAGTCGCAGTAAGCGACCTGCCTGCGTTCCAGGTTCAATTTTTATCCTTGCTTTTCCTTCAAGCGTCGGGATATCGACGGATGTACCTATAGCTGCATCAGGAAAACTCAGGTACAGGTCATACATCAGGTTGTTACCATCCCGCTGAAGTTCGTCATGAGGAGCTTCTTCTATCTGGATGATCAGGTCGCCGGGAACTCCTCCACGGGCAGCAGCATTTCCTTTGCCACTAACTGAAAGCTGAATACCTTCTGATACTCCGGCTGGAATATTTACCGGGATTACTTCTTCTCCTTTTACAACACCATTCCCGGCACATTGTACACATTTATGCTGAATAGTCTGGCCTTCACCACCGCAGGAAGGGCAGGTGGAACTGGTTTGCATTTGTCCGAGGAAAGTATTGGTCACCCGGGTTACCTGCCCGGTACCACGACAGGTAGGACAGGTGGTATACGCTGATCCCCCTTCGGCACCGGTACCTTTGCAATGGCTGCATCCGACATATTTGCTGACTTTAAGTTTCTTCTCAACACCGGTGTTGATTTCCTCAAGCGTCAACTGCACTTTAACGCGGAGGTTGGTTCCCCTGTTTACACGCCTTTGCTGACGTCCGCCGCTACCACTCCCTCCAAATCCGCCGAAAGCGCCGCCAAAAATATCGCCAAAATGACTGAAAATATCATCCATGCTCATTCCTTCGCCAAACCCGCTATGACCGTTCTTTACACCATCATGCCCAAACTGGTCGTATCGTTTTCGTTTTTCGGGGTCACTCAATACTTCATAGGCCTCGGCAGCTTCCTTGAACTTATCCTCTGATTCCTTATTATTGGGATTTTTATCGGGATGGAATTTCAGTGCCATCTGCCGGTATGCTTTTTTAAGTTCAGCTTCACTGGCGTTGCGGCTTACACCAAGTATTTCGTAATAGTCTTTTTTAGCCATGGAATTTTCAGTTCAGTTTTTTGTGTTCTGCAATAAGAAGTAGTGATCTTCAGAGAATTCTGTTTAGCTTCCAACCACCACTTTTGCAAAGCGTATCACCTTATCATTCAGCAGATATCCTTTTTGTAATTCATCCACCACCTTGTTTTTTAAATCGTCAGACTGCGCCGGTATATGGGCGATTGCTTCCTGCTGATCCGTGTTGAAAGGTTCACCGAGTGTTTTTATTTCCTGCAGCCCTTTAGCGGTTAAAGTGTTCCTTAATTTTACATAAACAAGCTGAACCCCTTCTTTCAGCGCTTCGGCAGCATCTGTAGCTTCAAATGATTTCACTGCGCGCTCAAAATCATCCATTACCGGTAAAAGGTCGGTAATTAATTCTTCGGAAGCAGTTTTGCTCATTTCGATTTTTTCCCTGATGGTGCGTTTGCGATAATTATCAAATTCGGAATAAAGGCGTAGTAGTTTATCGTTTAATTCAACGATTTTTGCCTGGAGATCGGCTTCCGCTTTCATAACATCATCATCCGCTACGGCTGATTCATTCGGTTTCTCGTCAGCTGAT
>JANXXZ010000280.1 GCA_025350385.1 Bacteroidales bacterium | reverse complement strand
CAGCGGATGATGGAGTGAACGGAATTCAGTTATGGGTTACTGACGGAACCACTGAAGGAACCATAGAGGTTACCAGCTACAATATGCCCGGGAGCTGGGGCCTTCAGCCTAGCACGTTTACCCTCTTTGATTCTAAACTTTATTTCATGGGCATGGAAAAGGGCGCCTTTTTCCAGTTGTGGTCCACCGATGGAACAACAGCAGGTACTAAAATCATTAAGACAGATTATACAATCAGACAACCCGCGGGTTTCAGGCCAAAGTCAATGGCTGTTCACAAGGACAAGTTATATATGACTGGTTACGATTCCCTCTCAAAAACAGAACAGTTATGGGTTACTGATGGAACAACAGAAGGAACAGTAAAAGTTACGGCCTTCCCTATCGGATTGTTTCCGGATAAGCTGTTTTCTTTTAAGAACAGGTTGATAATGACCGGATATGATACGATATCAGGGCAGGAGCAACTATTTGCATCTGACGGAACTGCTACTGGAACTGTTTGCCCCACTCCGCCGGATACTTGGGGACAATACCCGTTTTATCCCTGGGAAGCCTGGGTTCCGTTTAAGAATGAACTTTACTATAAGGCTGCATATGCTTATTTTGCTGATTACCAGCTTTGCAAGTATATCGATGGGCCTTTAGGCGTTCAGGAAGAATGCAGGGATAACATTTCCGTTTACCCAAATCCCACAAACGGCATAGTGAATATGAACTTTGAAAAGAAGGATGGCATTGCATGGATTGAGGTTATTGATCAACAGGGGCGACTTATATTACGACAATCAGCTCAGGATGCATCAAACTCCATCAATCTGACAGGTCATGCTCCAGGAGTTTATTATTTGAGTGTATTCATAGATAATCGAGCTATTGCCTATCGAAAAATAATTTTAATCTGATGAGAAACCTTCATCATTATTTAAACTCATCGCAAAACAAACCAATTATGAGAAATATAATAAAACCGCTCATTTACATTCCAACCGTTGTGGTATTGTTAATAACTGGCTGTGGAAAAGACAATAATGACAAGAAAGATCCCGGCACAACTGTTACCGATATTGATGGTAATGTTTATCATTTGGTAACCATCGGCGACCAGGTTTGGACTGTGGAAAACCTAAGAACAAGGCACTACCAGAATGGCGATCCGATTCAAAACGGGTCGGGCATAAAATCGTCCGCCATTGTGGATACAACAGGCACATTTTGGGCTTATGACGACAATTCCAGCTACATTTTGGATTACGGATTGCTGTATAACTGGTATGCCGCCAACGATGCACGCAACATAGCACCGACAGGCTTTCATGTTCCAAGCGATGCGGAATTCGGTGGATTGGTTAATTACCTGGGAGGCGATTATTACCTCATGCCCTATGGAGATACTATTGCAGGAAGCAAATTAAAGGAAGTTGGTACCGATTATTGGGGCATTCCGGGTGATCCAGGTTTTAATGTTGGCGCTACCAATTCAAGTAAATGGGGTGGACGTGCCGGAGGTTGTCGATACCTGGGAGCATATGGATATATTTTTAGAATGTTGAAGGGTTCCGGGGAATGGTGGACAACCACATCACTTTCAGGAGTTGCAGCTATATATCAGGCTTTTACCTTGAGCCTCTTTGAAAATAAAAAAGGTGCTGGTCGGTCTGGGGGGTTAAAGGATCATGGAATATCGGTTCGTTGCATTAAAAACAAATAAAAAGAGCAATCAAATCTTACAAGTATTAACAATAAACAAAATGGTTGTATGAAACCTCAAAACATAGTTTGGCTTTTTGCACTTATTCTGTTAGTATTCAGTTTTCAAGGCTGTAAAAAGGATACTACTGATGACACCGGAGGCACCTTTGTTGATATCAATGGTAATGTTTATCACAAGATAACCATAGGAACACAAACCTGGATGGTTGAAAACCTGAGAACAACGAAGTACAGGAACGGCGATCCGATAACCGAAACTACCGACTCTGCCGCATGGAGTAAATTGACCAGTGGTGCCTTCTGCGATGATAATTCTATTACAAATTATACCGATACCTATGGCCATTTGTATAATTGGTATGCTGTTACCGACACTCGGAACATAGCACCCGCTGGCTGGCATGTTGCTACCGATGCCGACTGGGCCACACTTACCGACTTTCTGGGTGGCTGGGAAGTTGCCGGAGGTAAAATGAAAGAAACCGGCACTTCACACTGGCTGAATCCAAATACGGATGCGACCAACGAATCAGGGTTTACTGGCCTTCCCGGGGGATTTCGTTATGCTGAGGGCGGATTTGTCGGAATAGTCCATAAAGGTAAATTTGGATACTGGTGGACGACCGCTGAGAACAATGCAGCAAGCGCCTGGTTCAGAGGCATGACATGTGCAAGTCCATTTTTTGGCCGGGAAAGCGTATCCAAAAATTACGGATTATCGGTTCGATGTATAATGGATAAATGATAAAGAATTAAGCCGTTGTTTTCACAGGATAAAGGAGCTTAAACATCTGTTCATTGGAAATCATTGCTACTATTAGCATTCAGCATCATTTTACTGCATAAAATTTGAACAACTTCTATCATAAAATTTGACCAATTATGAAAAAGATCTATGTTTTCATTTGCAGCTTTTTTTTGAGCTGCAGTATTTATGCTCAGACTCCTGCATTGTTGCTGGATATCAATCCCGCAGGAAACTCTGTGAGGAATACCACTTTAATTTATAACTGGAATGGATCAGGGTATTTTGCGGCGGATGATGGAGTGCATGGTTCCGAACTTTGGAAAACAGACGGAACAATCCAGGGAACATCCCTCTTCAAAGATTGTGATGGCGGGGCTTATGGCTCATCCCCGCATGCTTTTGGCACGCTTAACAATAAATTGATTTTTGGTGCTAACGACAGTTCTCATTTGGAAAAACTATGGATCAGTGATGGCACTGTGCAAGGCACTTTGATTATAAAAGAGATCAGTCCATATTGGAGTCCCGCTTCAGACATTCATTGCATGACGGTTGAAGGTAACCTTGCTTTTTTTATTGCCAACGATGGAGTACACGGCTCAGAACTCTGGGTTTCTGATGGCACCAAAACGGGAACGAAAATGGTGAAAGACATTGAGCCTATTGGGGAGACAGGTTCCTTCTACTTTACCAGTTCACTCAAAGTATTGAATAGCAAAATTTATTTTGCAGCAAATGAAACCGTTCATGGAACCGAACTTTGGGCAAGCGATGGAACAGAAGCCGGGACAAAACTTGTGAAAGATATCAACCCCGGAACAGGCAATGCTTTGGTTTATCCCAACGACTTTATTCTACTTAACGGGAAAATGTTCTTCATTGCCGACGATGGGGTAAACGGTAATGAACTTTGGGTTAGCGATGGAACGGAAGCCGGAACACATATTGTGAAGGATATCAATTCCGGATCGGCATCCGGTTGTAGTGCATCGTTTGAAATGGCTCTTTATAATAACAAGGTTTATTTCCAGGCCGATAATGGTAATATGGCAATAGGCAGGGAGTTATGGAGCAGCGACGGAACAGCGGCTGGAACCCAACTGCTGAAAGACATTAATACCGGGTCAAATTACTCGGATGCAAAATATTTTTGCTTGTTCGACGGGAAGTTGTATTTCTGGGCATTAAAAAATACCGGTCCGGTTTCTACCACCATAAATATCTGGGTAACCGATGGAACAGAGGCAGGCACTTTTATGGCGGCCGACACATACGCAGGAAATTACACTTCAGGCAAACTGGTGGCATATAATGGCAGTATGTACACTGTTTACACCAGTGCTTCTGATGGCTTGCAGTTGTTCAGGTACGATAAGGGTGCAACCAGCATGGCAATGGTAAGCCCGGCAGTTATTACGCCTAATGCCTGTAACCCAGGTGGATACGCCACTAATGCTTTTAGCATTATCAATGGAAACTTCCTTTACCCGGCAGTGTACGATGGCACTAAAGGAGCGGAATTTTATGTGTTCACAAAACCAGCAAATGGCATCGAAACAGATTATCAGGCCAAAAAAATCAGCTTATACCCAAACCCGGCTGATAAACAATTGCATATCAGGATGGAGAAGGATTTTACGTCAGTTAAATTTATAAACCAGCAGGGGCAAATCGTTTTCTCGTCAGTCAATGTCGATCAACCGGAGGTTGTATTTGATTGCAGTTCCCTGGCTCCTGGTGTATATATGGCACAACTGAGTTCGGGACAACAAACAATAACCGGAAAATTTATAATAAAGCATTAACAATAATTATAAAGTCTAACTCCATGAAAAACAGGAATATACTTTTATTGTCAATTTCAATTCTGGTTTTAGCATCTCCGGTTCTTAATGTGTTAAAAGCACAACCGGGCTGGTACATTATTGCCCCAACACCAACTAATTATTCGTTGTATTCCGTTTCCTTTATCAGTGAAACTAACGGATGGTTTGCAGGCAATAGCGATCAGATTTTGAAAACAACTGATGGCGGAACTACCTGGACCAAGCAAAACGCCAATACAGGGAAAAATTTATGGGGGGTTCACTTTGCGGATACCCAGCACGGATGGGTCGCTGATATGAATGGCGGAGTAAGCGCAACCGCTGATGGCGGTAGCACTTGGGTGAAACAGTCTGAATCAGGTTATTCGTGGTTTTGGGCAATGCAGTTTCCTGATGCTACACATGGTTTCGTATTAGTCGAACAGGATTCATTGTTTTACACCACAAACGGCGGTACAAAATGGAATCGTATTAAAATTGATGCCACCCAGTATCATTACGGGATGAAATTCGTGAGTGCCAGCGAAGGATGGATAACAGGTTCAGGGGGCCAAATACTACACTCAGTGAATGGCGGGCTCACCTGGACAACCCAAAATTCGGGTACTGACATTGATCTTTACACCATAGATTTTATTGATAACATGAACGGCTGGGCGGCTGGATATTCCACCTACGATGATATTGTTTTGCATACTACTGATGGCGGGGTTACCTGGCAAAAACTGGTTCAGAAATTTAGTGATAAATTTACCAAAATCGACTTTATAGATAACCAGAGCGGGAATGTAATTTGCAACAGCGGTATAGTTTATCACACAACCAACGGAGGTTCAACGTGGACTCCTGCTTACACTTCGCCGCACGAAGCAATATGGAACATGCAGGTATTATCAAACGGAACAGGCTTTGCTTGCGGTTCAACCGGCGCTATTTTAAAAACCACCAACAGCGGAACTGCCTGGACTCCATTGTATAATACTGCAACACATGGTTTTACCATACGCGATATCAGTTTCCCGGATCAAAAAAATGGATGGATACTTGATGATGGTGCGTTACTAAAACATACAGCCGACAGTGGTAAAACATGGAACGACCAAACACCTTACACTTCGGCTTTCAGCACCGCCGCTATTTACTTCAGCGATGCAAAACGGGGATGGCTTGTCGGTAAATGGCCCGACGGCGGCTACGGGCAGATATTACGGACTACTGATGGCGGAGCTACCTTCAACTTTCAACTTAACCTGGGAAAATACCCTTTTGTTTCAGTAAGTTTCGCCGACTCCCTGCATGGCATTGCGGGTACCAATAACCGGATGATGTATTACACTTCAAATGGCGGAGCAGCATGGGATTCGGTAACGACAACAACTTCAGTTAGTTATATGCAGGCTAAAAATGTGCAGATGGTCAGTAATACGACAGCTTATGCCATTCTCAGCTATGTAAATGCTACCGCGCTGGCGAAAACAACCGACGGGGGAAAATCGTGGTCAATTATTAAAACAGATAATACCCAGTTTACAGCTGCCTACACAGCCTTGTCATTTGTTGACGAGCAGAACGGGTATATAGCCGGGTTTAATTTTAACGGAACACCGAACAAAATCTATTTATTAAAAACTTCTGATGGAGGAGCAAACTGGACACAAGTGAATTTCCCTTCAAACCTTCCGGAAAATATCGGCGGTTCCACTATCAACGCCATCTGTTTCAGCGATAAACAGCATGGCTGGGCAGCCGGCGGAGGTTTTTCGAGTTTTATTCTTTATACGGCAGATGGCGGAAGCACCTGGAGTACACAGGAATCAGGAAC
>JANXXZ010000240.1 GCA_025350385.1 Bacteroidales bacterium | reverse complement strand
GATCCTGCGAAAGTAACGGTAGCATTATTCCCCGTACCGCTATTGAAGGCACCGGCAGCTATTCCCATAGTACCCAGGATCGTCAGTTTCCGGTTACTGAGGCTGTTATCAAGTGTCGGGCCGTTGATTTTCAATGATTTGCAGATAGTAAGATCCTTGTCAGGTAAAATTCTACTACCGGTACCGGAGAAAAGCAGATTAGGCACACTGGTGTATAAATCGGCTACAATAGGGTAACTGCCAGAGCCACCGTATTCGATGGTGCTATTATTTATACAGTCAAGAAAAGTTGTGTAATCGCCGGCTGGAAATGAGCCGGTTTCCAGGTATAAAGTGCCAATACCATCAACGGTGCCCAGGTTATGTCCATAGTATGGAGAAACAATTTTTAAGCGGCCGTTGATCGTGGTACGGTAGGCTGAACAGTAATTTCCATCTGCAGTTACATCATGGTTAACAATAACGATAAATCCATTGGGTCCGCCGTCAGGGCAGGGATAAGTGGTGCCGCCTGTCTGTGTCCAGATTGTTTTATCAGTCCAGTTTCCATTTGTATTGCTGGTGTAAATTGGAACATTTGGAGGGAAAGCAGTGTTTATTCCGGCTGTATATTCGCCGCCGAGATTATTCGACCCTGTACAATTAAAAGTTACCTTATTCGTGGCTGCATTAACTGTGTTAGTCAGGCTCCAACTGGTCCCGGGGACAAGTAAACGGGCAGCAAGATAACTGTTCTCAAGTAATCCTCTTACATCGCTTTGTATGTAGCTGAATACCATCGATCCTGATAATCCGGTAACGCCGGAGCTTTCAACTGCCCAGTAATAATCAAGTGCATTGTCCGGATCAATAACAGCCGGATGGCCATTATTCACATTGTTTATTTTAACGTAGCCAACTGTGTTGTTTGCAGTAATCGTAAAGACAGCAGGCGTATATTTATCAGCGGTTCCGAATGGGTATTCAAATGCAGGCGTTGCTCCTGCGGGAAAAAATTTCCTTATCCCTAAATCACTGAATACACCGTCAGTCTTAACCATCTTTGTGGCACTAAAGGGTGACCCCAGGAATTTGCTTTGTAAACCTAAGGATAACAGGTATTTATTAATATCCAGTATTCCTGTGGTAAGCACTAAGTCCTCTTCGAGAGATATATTATTATCAGCCAGTGCGCCATTTGCATTATTCAATTCAAGCCGCCCGAAACTTCCGCTTCCCGAAAGATGCTGCTTTAAGGTTCCGATTAATTTAATCCCGGTATTTGCAAGCGAAGCATCCGTATACCTGGCGTTGTTTACAAAATTGCCTGTCAGCTGCATGAGATTTGATCCTAAGGCCATTGTCCCAGTGCTGATTGTAAGATCACTCAAAACATTGCATGGACTATTAACTGTTAGCGATGTCCCTGGTTTTACCAGCAGGTTATAGAAATTAGTGGCTCCGGCGAGGCTTTGCGCTCCAAGATAGGAAGAACTGTTTGATGCATTGAAGGTTGTAAGGTTTGTTCCTGCCAGATAACCGGTCGCACCTACATTGTTGATAAAATTACCATTAAAGGTAGTATTAATGTTGTTGGTATTAAAGACCGTATTAGCGCCTATAGTGCAATTCCCGTTAAGTACCAGGGGGCTTACCATTAGTTTTGCCGTTGCCACATTTCCTGCTGATCCGGTCAGAGTGAGATGATTTAACGGAATATTGGCGTCTACCTGAAAGGTCTGAGCCCCGTTAGTGCCCGGGGATAAAAGGATAGTTCCACCCGTTACATTGCTGGAAAAAGGTCGGAGATACAAATCACCAAAAGTATTTCCTCCGCCTCCCCTCACCAGGGTAAGCGTACCCCCCGACATATTGAACTGGCTTCCGTTATTCAAGACTTCCAGTTTTGCATTGTTTAGATTAGTAGGTGCAACTGCAACGGCATTTCCAAGAATATTAACCGCTCCTCCTGTTTGGGTATAACTTAAGATACCGGCCGAATTAGAAGGGTCCCTGCGTATCTGGCCGTTTACAATCAGGTTACCGCTGGCGACTTCAATGGCTGAAGCTCCTCCGCTGGAATACTGAATATCGTTATGATTTCCCGCCGTTGTTCCGTTGGTACCAATATAGACATTTCCCGTAAAATTGCTCGTTAGTTTTAGTTTCCCACCCAGGGATAAGATAGTCCCGCTGATGGTGTTGGTTCCTATTGTTATATTCGAAGCTGAATTATCAAGGGTCAGTCCGGCTGAAGCAGGAATAGTGAATGGGGTACCTGTAGAAATATTAAAGTTCCCAGTCCGGTTGTACACCAGGGTTCCATTCTGAAGGGTAAGCCAGTTATCCGTAGGTGTTGATAAAGTACCCCCGACATTTAGAGTAAGGGTTGTTGCCTGAGAAGTGCCTTTGTTTACTATTACTTTGTTAAAAATCGTCTGGGGACTAGTTCCCGAGATGGTTGCGCTTGTTGATCCTTTGAAAGTAACATCACAATAATAGGTTCCGTTCAGGAATCTGACATAAGGAGCACCATTGGAATTATTAACCAGGTTTCCGCCGATAGACACTGTATTTGGCTGGGGTAACCCCGGGGGAGTTCCGTAAACGGCTGGTTGGGTCTCAATATAACCGTTGGCACCAATCGTAACATTCCCGTCAATTACCAGGTGTTGAGGAACTGCTTCGGACATGAAGATCAAAGTACCTGTATTGATGTTCAGATTGCCGGTTACATGAACGGTTTTTTCAATTGTAGGATTATAAAGTCCCGAATTATAGGGAGCTATATTGGTATTCCAGCTTACAGCGATCCAGGCATTTGGATTGTCGCCCCCGCAGGTTAAATTGCCCTGAATAGTAGTTAATGCATTATTGGGTAACACCAGGTTATCACCTCCCTTTGCTGTCACCATTAGGTTCCCATAGGAAGTGACATTGGCTGGTAAAATATATAAGGCACCAACCGTACCATCGGAATCGTAAAATTCAGTAGTACCGCTGTTCGAATTGAATTCGGAAAAGTCTCCTGTCGGGAATGTGAATAATTTTGGAGTATTTGCCGGGGTTGCAGTAGTTGTTAACCTGAACAAACCGTTCCCATTAGGGTGGTTGCCTACAATACCAAAATAGCTCCCGGAATAGGATTGAATATCTAAAACTGATCCTGCTTCAATTTGCAACCTTGCACAAAACTGTACCTGTGTCAAATTAACAGTACTGGTTACATTTGCGCTGTTTTTTCCTATTATTACAATATCATTTATCCCTGGTGATGAAGTAGCAGCGCCGCCATCATGTTTTAAAAGTGTATTAGTTGACCAGGTTGCATTCGTATTCCAGTTGCCACCTCCATTCCTGCTATAATAGATTACCGGAGTTCCAAAAGCATTATCACCTGCGGTATAGTCTCCGTTCAGATAGTCTGCGCTGTTAGTGGGTGTTGTCCAGTCAATAAAAGTATTTGTCAGGGTATTTATTGGAGGATTGGCATTGGTTCCCTTATTCCAGGTATTTACTGTTGTCAGGTATAGAGCCGGAATATAATTGGCTTCAGTTCCTACAACATCAGTTTGTGAATACGTGAAACTATGAGTTACTGAATTGGCGGCTATCCCTGTGAACCCTGTTGATTTGACACGCCAGAAATAGGTAAGGCTTTGATTCTTTGTAGTTGTGACTGGATGCTCATATCCTACTGGTATAACAGAAATTGATCCATAGGTTGTTGGGGAAACAGTGAAACCGATTGTTGCCGGAGTGTAGGCGTATGTTGCCGGCCTTTTGGTCGAAAAAGACCCTACAGGGAACAGGAAGGGGGTATTTGAGGTATACGTTTTTGTAATACCTCCGTCACCAACTTGCCCGTTTGTCTGAATAAAGCAGGTATTACTGAACCCAGGCGTGGACGAAATCGTTGCCACCGAATTTAATGCCAGGTTGTTAGTCCCGATTATAAAGATTTTATTTGAAACAAGGTTTAAGTTTCCTGTAATTGTGACATTTGCCATTAAGGTAATTGGAGCTGCAACGGCTGTTGTGTTGCTTAAACTCAGGTTATTAAATACACCGGTACCATCTCCGTCAATTGTCTGGGCAGCTGAGCCGTTTAATACAATTTTTCCTGTGCCGCTTGTACTGAAATGCATGCCGGCATTGTAAACATTGCCTGAAACATTGATAGTATTGCCATTATCATCCAGCCTTCCCTTCAGGATTGAGAGTGCGGCAGCATTAACAACATTTTGTGTACCGGCGAATGCCAGGATATCTGTTGCTGATTTGTTTATCTTCAGGGTACTTATCGAAAGCGCCCCGGCCAGGTTTACTGTAAAGGTCTGCGTACCCGATCCATTGAAAACTGTACTGTTGGTACCAGTGGTATAAGTAGTCCCGTTTGCAATAGAGAAATTGCCTCCTATAGATACATCCTGGCTGTTGGCATCCAGTACTCCAGACTGAAGTGTCAGGTTCTGCAAAATAGTGAGTGGGTTTGTATTTAATTGAACAATAGCAGCACCGCTTACCCTGTTTACTACCAGGTTTCCAAATGAGGCAAGGGAGTTTACCTGGTAAGTGGCATCAGCCAGTGCTGTTCCGGAAGTCGGGATGATCTGCATCGTACCACCGGTCACATTAATGTTCGATACCGGGCAGTTTACTAAAAATGCATAGGTCGGGGCTGCGGTTCCGGTAACATCATAAATGTTCATTGTCCCATTGTTCATAATATATCCATTAGAAACATTGGCACATATATGCAGCGTACCTGTTGTTGCGTCGATACCATTGGCAGCCCTGGCTGTATTGATAACAGGTGCGATAAGGTCATCGGGCTGCATGTAATTTATTGTATTTTGAAAACGACCCCTCAGGATG
>JANXXZ010000434.1 GCA_025350385.1 Bacteroidales bacterium | reverse complement strand
GCCAGTGTATTAGCTGGTGAAATTCTTCCCTGGTCCGGCCTTTGCTTTCAACCTTTTTTATATAGTACGGATATACCGATGCAAAAATCGCTTTTGCCATTCGCTGATCATGTTCGGGAGTGGTTTTCATACTTAATGTTTATTAGTGAATTGCTCAGATTATTACAGCCTTGTGAGGTGGCGTTTACGCTTTTTTAACCTTGTGCCGGGCCCGGCGTAATTCTCCTGGTCATGATCCGCCTGGGTCCGGTTCGTTCGTTTTAAAGATCCCGGGCAGCGAAGATACTGATTAATGGAGACTGGCAATGTATGACCCATTCCAGGTAAACTCAATCAAAGAAAAATCTTTTTAAAATGTCCTCCCCCTGATTTCAGGCGGAGACCGGAGGGGTAAATGAGATAAGAATAAATTAAATCAGTCTCATACAATACTTCATTTATTCATTCTAGTCGCCATTTGATAGGCCAATGCAGCGTCAGGAAGCGGTGAAAACGTTTCAGCTAAAATTGAATACGTGCCTTTTTCGGAAAGCTCATCCGCAACTTTTTTAATCAAAGCTAAGGTGGCTTTCATTAATCCTGAACCAAGGCTTAAACGGGCAACGCCTAAATCCTGGAGTTCACGGACCGTCGGAGGCAATCCTGCCCCGATTCCTGGGTTTGAAAGAATATTAAGAGGCGCATTAATTTCCTTAACCAGGGTTGAAATCGTTTCCTTTTCCCAGACAGGCTGAACAAATATACAGTCGGCGCCCGCTTCGCGGTACTTATTGCCCCGCCTGATCGATTCAGCTAATTTTTCGCGGGTTGAACCTGAAGAGGTATAAAAGGAATCAGTCCGGGCATTGATCACCAGATGAAAGCCCATTGAATCGGATAACGTGCGGATGGCTGATATGCGTTCACAAAATTCAGTCTCGTCAATCAATACCGGGTTTAATTCAATGCTGTCCTCAATGTTTATCCCCACAATCCCGGTTGCAATAATTCTGGTGACCGAATCAATGATCTCATTTAAATTATTCCCGTATCCGGCTTCTATATCCACCGTTACCGGAACCTGCACCGCGTTTACAATCCCGGTTATGGCCACGATCATTTCTGATAACTGAATTACCTGGCAGTCAGGATAACCCAAAGAGGCGGCTATCCCCATACTGGTTGTTGCGATTGCTTTATAGCCGCATCCTTCTATTAATTTGGAACTTCCGATGTCCCATGAGTTCAACAGGACCAAAATTTCTTTGTTCTGATGAAATTTCAGGAACCTGTCAGCTTTTTCTTTTTGAATAACTGAAACCATAGTTTAATTGTTTATTCTTGTTTTAAATAAATACCACTAACTCCTGATTGCTACCGGTATCAGACCCTCAGTAAGCCGCGGAACCCCCTGACAGCATAGTAGGATTCGGCGCCGTTGTGATAGGTGAAAACATGGTTATACCGACGATCGCAATAGATGGCGCCGCCGAGTTCCCTGATTTCAGCAGGTGTCTTCACCCAGCTTGAAGTCTTCAGGTCGAAGTTTCCGAGTCCCTGTAGATTCCGGTAATGTTGTTCCGTTAAAATTTCGATACCCATGTTGGCAGCCAGACCCATTGCACTGTTGGCCGGTTTAAATTCTTTTCTCGATTCCAGCGCTTCATGGTCGTAGCAAAAGCTTCTCCGGCCTTTGGGACTTTCGGCTGAACAATCGTAAAACAGGTATTCGTCCGTCCTGCTATCCTGGCTAACAACATCCGGTTCGCCTCCTGTTCTTTCCATTTCGCTTAGCGACCAGCGCTTTTCAGTATCAGTTTCCAGCTTTGCCTGTATTTTAACCCATTCAAGACCTTTATGGCGGTTCATGTTTTTCTCAAAACGGGCTTTTAATGTTTTGATCAGTTCTTCGCGTTGTTCAGCTGACAACTCATTTTTCTTTCCCATTGACGTAAGGTGTTATTTTGATTGGTTTTTTATTACAATATTGCAGGTTCAATACTGTCCCCCAGAAAAGTGCCGGGTGCCAGGTTCCGGGTGCCGGATGCTAAGGGTTTTTTGTTTCAAATTTTCCTATAAGCCTGGCTGATTTAATTTCAGGATTCCTGTTGTGCCAGTTATTTACATCATTAAAGAGATTCCACATTTGTTCCTTTGTGGCTTCTTCTGTTATGATAGAATGAGATTTTATCCACATACTTCTGATGCTAAGTAATGCAGATAAACATTTTTTTCAGCTGATTGTTTCGAAATTGGGTGGTAAAAATGCAATGACTGCTAACATTCAGATATACAAATAATAGCGTATGTATTTACTATATGCGTAGTCAGTAATTATTTATATGTTTATATTTAAACACCGGTAAATTTATTAAACAATCAGCTATTTCGAATACAGAATCAACCAGATCAATTCAATAGATTATTTAATGATAAGTACAGAATAAAAAAACTGCCCCAGTTGTAAATACCGGGGCAGTTTCTTCAGTATCCAGCTTATTTTACTACAGTGAAAATAACCGGGAGTTCTCCGTTATTGCCTATTGCGGCAATATATTTCACTTCTGCTGAGTTGAAATCGCCGGTTATCTGGCAATTGCCGCCGTTTATTTCGGAACGGACCATGGGGGCATACATAACATGATTGTCCAGCACGATTGCGATGGAACTGTTCAGGTTGCGCCTGGTTGCATCGGCCCATACCTGTACTGCCTCTTTCCTGAATTTCAGCATGATGGATTCTTTTTGAAGCGATTTTTCCAGTTTTGATTCCACGCTTTCAATATCGCTGTTTCCAAGGGGTATCCTGTTTTCAATACCGGTTTTCAGCGCATAAAGGCAAACTTCGTTCTTTTCGAAAAGGTCACTCCAGGCAAACCTGCATTTATCCTTCATCCCGGCATCGTTAAAATTCCTGTTCAGTCTGTTGGTCTCTCCAACAGAAGTACACACTATCCTCGGTGATGAATCCGGGTTTGACTGTTTCCGGAGGATGGATGTTAAGATGCTGTCGCCGCTGAAAAGATCAGCCAGGCTCCTGAAACTCCAGGTTTCATAAAATTCCAGCTTCCCTTTTTGGGTGATCAGTTTCTGGATTACCTCAAGGTCCCGGGTATTGTCCAGGGTTACCAGGATTTGATTCCTTGCCTGGATCGCCGTAACATCAGATTTAGCGGAACTGAAGTTTTTCAGCCGGTTGGTAATAATCGTGGCTGATTGTGAAAGCGAGGCGGAAGATACCAGGCTGTCAGTGGCTTGTATGAGTATGCTGTGGCTTGTATTGGGTTTGTGTGTAAACCCTGTTGCAATTATCCCTAGGATAAAAATTGCAAGCAATGCATATATGATTGATTTCATTTTGAATGAATTTTTTAAGTTAAAACCATACCTCCTCCTTTCGGGAAGGGCAAAAAAAAGAAATGAAGGGATTGGGCTTAACCTAAAAAGGGCGGATCGTCCGTATCGATGGAGTGATACCGGTAAAACAACCTGTGAGCAAGGACAGGCTTTATCGAGAGTCCGGCTTTTTGAAGAAATACAATTCGTTGAAGAACAGATCGGTTATCAGCAACTATTTTTGAAACTTCATTGAAAGGTTTAAAATCCGGATCAATGAAGACAGGTTTAATGTTTGGCCGGTAAGAGAACTGTTGAGCATCATTGATTGCTGTAACCTGCGAATGCAGATCAGCGAGCGATTGATATTGTATTGCCCGTTCAGTATTAGAAACAGGGTTAGGAGCGAATGCACAGGTAAACAGGAAGAACAGAATGGTAAAGAAAGCGCTCCATATAACATTATTCCTGTGTTCTTTCGGGATGATCATGTGACAAAGTTATACTATTATAAACACTTTTAGTCAGGAGAAGGCGGGATTTGTTTTATTATACTGCAAACGGGATAAATTTTCGCACACTGAAACATTGGGCTAAAGCCCTCATCGTATTGGTTATCAACATTCCCCGACCTGAAGGTCGGGGTTAATGTTGTGCCGGAATTTATACAGTTCAGGGTATAATTGTAACGCATTCTTGCAGCGTCCTGAAAAAGTTGCAGCTAATATTCAATTCTGCGGGACATAAACTGCGTATCCCCGGGGTGGTGCCCAGAACTGCCCGCTGCCACCATGATCGGTAGTCACATCCTTGGGAATACCTTCATCAATCCTGCTATTCCAGGCAGCCGGAACAAATTTAGTGCTGCTCCATTTTGTTGTTGCCAGAGTCCCGTTCCATTTGTCGCCCAGGTTATTCAGCACATATACCAGTCCCTGCTGGGTGCCGGCGCCGGTTCGCTGCATAATGTATAAATTATCATCCACATACAACACCTTGGTAGTTCCTCCGGCATAGGCTTCATGTACTTTAACCAGTGCCGATATCCCGGTTTTCTGACCTTCCTGGCCCAGCCCGCTGTTAAAATAATCCTGCCAGAACACGCAGGGATAACCTTCGTGAGTAAGGATGAATGAGTAGGCAAGTATTTTATCATTGACTATGCCATTGTCCCTGATAATATCGTGGTTTTCGACAAATGTTACTGCGGAAAAAGGCCTGTCAGTCATGAGCGTGCCCCTGGCTGCCAGCTTGGTTAAACTGAACCCGTATGTATCACAGAGATCTTTCAAAAGGTACCTCAATGGGAAATCAAAAGCTCCCACCGGATTATCGGTCCAGGAATTGGTTTCATTCAGCCAGTCTTCAATTGTACGCGCATTGTCCCAGCATTCCCCCACGCCAAACGGCTTTTGGACGATTCCGTTTTTCAGCGTCCGTAACTCCTGGATAGCTCTTGCCATCCAGGCGCCATAACCTAATACAAAATCATACCTAAAACCATCAAAACCGATTTCATCGAGAAGCCACGTGGCATATTCAATCAGGTCCGTGTAAACATCAGGATTCCTGTGGCAGAGGTCAGGCATGTCGCCGAAAGTTTCCTGATCCCAGATTTCATAACGGTTGGGATGGAATGAAGTCCAGTCGCGTTTGAATTTTCCGCTTGCAGGTCTGAACTTTGTCCACCTTTTTATCCCGTCAATCGGGTTGGTTTCCAGTTCATCAGCTCCGCTGTTGTGGTTTATTACCAGGTCGGCATAGACCTGCATGTTGTTTTCATGAATTTTTTTGATCAGATGCAGCAATTCATGTTTTGAACCGAACCAGGTTGTTTTGCTGCCTTTCTGGTCGAATTCACCCAGGTCATAATAATCATAAGGGGCATAACCCATGCTTAGTGCAGGATAGCCTTTACAGGCAGGCGGAAGCCAGACAGCCGTGAAACCCTGCTTGCCCATGCCTGGTATTTTGTCACCTATAAAACTCCACCAACTTTGCGGAGTTACATCTTTCGGACAATCCCAATAAAATGCCTGCATTAATACTCCCATGGGTTTTTGGATTTAGGGGGTTCGTTTTTGATTGTATTTGATATCAGATTTGTATGGTTATAAGTTTTTAGGACGAGAGGGCGAGAAGGGGAGAGTATAGAGTAAGGAGTAAGGATTAAGGAACGGGGAGTAAGGAACTGGGAGCAGGGAGTAGTGGGAAGGTAGATGGGAGCAGGGAGAAAGGCTAGACAGGAAGGATTTTATTTGACGGAGGTTAGAATGTCTTCGGATGTGAACCGGGGTTTTGCTTCCTTCCTGGTTGGTAAAAAATATTGTTACTACTGTAAGATTCAGAATAATGAACCTGACAATTTTTAGGAAAATTGAGATTAGTGTTAATACAGACCCAACTTAAGTCTCTGCCACTAAAGACAGTCAGGTGGGGTTAATGTTCTTGAGTGCTGTTTAATCTCCTTTTTTACGCTAAATACAAGCTCAATGCTTTAAAGATGTATTAACCAGGTACATATCCATTATCGATGTTTTCAACTGACAATCTGCTACCTGTAAAAAAACCGTTTACGGGTTCTTTATCAGGCTTGTTTTTGCCTTACCCTTTTCTCAATTTTCTTCCTGATTTTCTTGAAAGAAGGTGGCGGACCGGTTCTGACTTCTTTGCCTTCAATAAATAAACTGTCAAAGATTCCCCATTCTTTCACAATATCCCTGTCAAAAGTTTCATATTCCTGAATGTCGATATTTCCAGCGAATTCAGCAGATGCTCTCCTGGCTCTTTCATTGGTAATATTATGTGCCGGGCACCAGCCATTCCGGAATATGGTTACATTCACTTTGCCTGATCCTGGTTCAGGGTTCTTTTTTTGTTTCATGAATAGAGGGGGTTTTGCCTGCTCGTTGAAAGGCTTCCATAATAACCGCATCATTCCGTCTTTGTCGACTACTTTATAACCATGCCGTTTAAACCAAGACGCCCGCATGTATACCGGTATTATGACTCCCCAGGTTACCAGTCCGTCAGCACCTAACTTCCTGCAATCTTCTTCAGCTGCTTTTAACAAGGCAGTACCCATGCCTTTTTTCTGGTAATTCCCCTGGCCTTCCTTGTGACCATGAACCCATATACACAGAACAACATATAAATGCTCACCTTCAAACATGGAGTGTTCAATCGGTACATACTGAATCATACCTCCTGTTACATTGTTCTCGTCCAGAGCAAGTTTAACCCTTACTCCCTTGTCACACATATGTTCGTACCACCTTTGTTTATAGTCGCCGGCCTCTTTCATTTCTTCCGACCATTCTTCAAGGCAGCAGAAATAGTGTTTTTCATATTCCGGTGCAATGTCGGTAATTCTCATTTTCTTCTTAATTGTGATATTTCATTATATATAGCAACTGTTCCTTATTTTACCTTCATTTCTGCTACTTCTTTAAACCAGTTTACCGGTTTGTCAAAGCCGCTGGTTTCAGAGAATTCTTTTGCCTGATGCATAAACGCCTGGAGGCGGGTTTCGATGCTGCTGTCTTCCTGCCCGTCGTATGCATAGTTCAGCCAGGGGATATTGTGATGGTCTTTCTTGAAGTCGTTCGATACAGCAGCGATTATGGTTCCAGGCATGCATGTAAAGGGTAATATGTTGGCAACTCCTGAAATATTCATTTCAACCAGACCTGAAGCCGAACCAAGAGCTATAGCGGGATCCCCGTCATAATCTTTATGGATGTAAGGACTGCAGAGTCTTAATATCTCTTCAATCTCCAGGTTATTCCGAAGGCTGAGGTAATCTTTCACTTTTGCGGTAATCTGTTTTTCGATAAAATGTTGGTAAACCTGCTGGAATTTTGATTTGAACAGTCCTTTCAGGCTTCCTTTCCACACGCTGTCCCTCCAATACCTGTAAGAGGAATATTGCAGCCATTCGCCGAAAGGTGAAATGATGGTTTCGGCACCCAGATTTTCAAGCCTTTCGATGAGATGCCCGCTGCAAAAGGGGTTATCGCGCATGAAGATTTCTCCTACCACTGCAATCACCGGTTTCCTCTTTTCAAGGTTAGCTTTGATTGCATGAAATGCCTTCCCGGCCTGTTCAATAATCAAACCGACATCTTTAGCTCCTTTAGCCACGGAATTCACCAGTTCTTCGCGCCATTTCAGGTATGTAAGATCGCATTCTCCTTTCACCAGTTCATAGGGACGCCTTTCCTGCATGAGCCTGCGCAGCAAATCAAGACTTACAATCCCGCTCCAGGCGTTCATCCGGAAGGTTCTGGAATTATCTCCTGCAAGGTCAGCATAAGCATCCTCATTACTTGGTGTCATTAAATGGGCATCTTCATAGCCCAGTTTATCAAAGATGATCCGGTGAAGTTTATTATAATCACCGAAACGGCAGGGTCCGTTATGGTCGGGCATGAAGAAACTGACCTTTTTAGGGTCCAGGCCCGGTTCCATAAGTTTTTTGACAAAGCTCCCTGTTGTGCAGATCGCCGGGAAACATTCCTGCCCGTTGGTGTATTTCCTGGCAATTTCGAGGTCTGTGGCATCCTGCATGGGAAGGACCTGTGCATCAATACCGCAACTACGTGCAGCAGCGGCAACTATGTGCACGGTATCGCCGGCATAGGGGAGATAAAGGGTTCGGCCATCCAGACTCCTGGAATGTTTGATGTGGGTATGAAATGTTTCTTTCTCAGTTCCGTGGACTTTCCGGTACCCTTCGAGGCTGTCGAGAAAAGCCTCGCAACGTGTAATAAGGCCGGCATCTGCGCTGTGTTCATCCACTTCGAGGTGCAGGTAAGGTTTGCCTTTCATTTCATTCCGTACAAAATGGGTAAGGAATGAATCAGGTCCACAGCGAAAATTACCGAGGTATACAGCAAAAAGGTTGTCATTTTTCCTGACCAAACGGCTGGCTGACATGATTTTCTGACCATTTGGCCAGTACATCATTTTATAATCTTCAAAAATGTTTTCTTCCCAAAGTGGTAGAAAATCAACCGGAACAGGCAGCGTGTCCAGGTTGATCAGCTTTTCTATCAGACGCAGGTTCAGCAGGGGATCGGTTGAGTTATACGGACGACCAAGTATGACCAGTACTTTTTTATCTTTAGGAAGGTTTGCCAGCACTTCTTTACCTCTAGCTTTAACTGATTCCTCGAAACCTACCTGGATAGCATCGGCGGCATCAATTGCCTTTCTGGTCCGGTAAAGAGGAATCCCGAAATTTTCACGCATGAATGCCGGTAGCTCTTTTTTTAGTGCTCTTTCGAAATAACGGAAATGGAGGGTGGGAGTCAGGAACCGATAGCGGGTGTTGGGATTTGTAAATGCTGCCCGGACCATGAACGGATAGGACTGAATCCAGGGGCAGTTGCAGTTATTGGTTGGGTTTTCCTTAACCCCTTTCGCATTCACAATAAAGGGGAGAAATATATAATCAACTTTTTTTTCAAGCAGGTTGTTCACATGCCCATGCACGAGTTCAACCGGCAGGCATGTTTCGGAAACCATAAGATCGATGGAACGCGCAACAATCTGCTGATCTGAGGGGTTGGAAAGTACAACCCGGAAATCGAGTTGCTCAAAGAATGAACGCCAGAAAGGAAACTGCTGATAGAATACCATCAGTGCCCGGGGAATGCCAATTGTTACCTGTCCGTTATTAGGTTTTTCCTGGTAATCGCCCAGCAGCATGTTCAGCCTTTCCTCAAAGAGGTTCGGGATATCTTTCCCCTTGCCTTTGCGCTCGTCCAGTTCATATTTCTCACAACGGCCACCATAGAATAACAATTTCTCTTCTCCGTCAATTTTTACTCGTTGTATCTCGCAATTGTTGGTGCAGGCGTTACATGTAAAATTTGATATCGAAAAAGGGATATCACTTACATGAAATCCTTTGAACCTGGTTTTTTGACTTTCGGCCATTGATATCCTGGCAAGAATTGCTGCCCCAATTGCTCCTGTAACATCAAAATGAGGCGGAATAATGATTGGTTTACCGGTTACTTTTTCGAATGCCGCTACAACGGCTTTATTATTCGTGACACCTCCCTGGAAGAATATTTTTTCGCCTATCGGTTTATCGCCGACTACCTTCTGTATATAATTCTGAACTATAGAATACGCTAGTCCTCCAACCAGGTCTGGAATTCCGGCACCTTTCTGCTGATGGGAATTAAGATCCGATTCCATGAATACGGTGCACCGGTCGCCGAGCCTTACAGGTTTTTCAGATTTCAAAGCCATATCGGCAAACTGGTCAATAATACTGATATCCAGTTTTTCGGCCTGTTCTTCCAGGAATGAACCTGTGCCGGCGGCACACACTTTATTCATTTCAAAATCGACAACCACTCCGTTTTCAATGCTTATATATTTCGAATCCTGTCCGCCGATTTCAAAAATGGTATCTACTGATGGGTCGTAGGCTATAGCCGCAGTCGCCTGGGCTGTGATTTCGTTTTGTATTGTGTCGGCGCCGATAAAATCGCCTGTCAGGTAACGGCCAGAACCTGTAGTCCCTGCAGCCATAACCGTCACCTTGTCGCCCACCTCGATAAAGATTTCTTTTAATCCCCGTTGGATTGCATTCAGGGGTTTGGATGCCGTAGGTAAATAGCGGCGGGCAACTACGTTATTCATCTTATCTATAAGCACAACGTTAGTGCTGAGCGAACCCACATCCACACCAAGGTAAACTTCAGTTTTAGTACCTTCGCGGAGGATTTGCTTTACTTCTTTATTGTATTCTGCCGAGGATACCTTTAAACGGCTCAACCTTGCCGTGTTACTCCTGTCGCTTGCCAGGTATTCCTTAATGCTCCCGGTTCCCCTGAAAGCAACTGCATTGCCATTCTGATGGGTTAAAGTATGGAATATGGCACCCAGGGCTCCCATGGAAGCATGGTACTCAGGAATGACAAGCTCACCTTCCTCCAGTTCAAATATTTCCCTGAAAGCGCGGACCATTCCGGCATTTGCTGCAACTCCACCCTGGAATATAAACGGTTTCTCAAATTTCTTTCCCCTGCCAAGAGTACTCTTGAAATTTCGTGCTACTGCAAAACACAAACCAGCCACAATATCGTGCAGCGGGGTGGCAATCTGCTGAAGATGGATCATATCACTCTTTGCAAAGACACTGCATCTTCCGGCAATCCTTGGAGGGTTTTCCGATTGGAGCGCCAGTTTTCCAAACTCCACTTCTATGGGCACTTCAATCCGGTTCGCCTGCTGATCCAGGAAAGAGCCGGTGCCGGCGGCGCACAGGCTGTTCATTGAAAAATCGGAAAGCCTTGAATAAGCCGTTGTGGTTCCATTTTCCATGAAAATGAGCTTGGAATCTTCGCCACCCATTTCGATAATCGTCCGGATGCGTGGATATAGAAAAGAAACCGAGGTGGATTGGGCAATGATTTCATTTACGAATGTTCCGCCTGCGAGTTGGGCTGCCTGTTTCCCCCCCGAACCGGTAAAGGCCACACTTCCGATTGCATCAAAACCATATAACACGATAAATTCTTCAAGGACCCTGAGCATCACATCGAATGGCTTGCCATAACAGTATTCATACCTGTTTTCAACTACCTTTTTCTCATCGTTGATTAACACAGCGTTCACCGAAATTGAACCGATATCCATTCCAAGATGAAGTATAGAATGATCTTTTTGAATACTATTTCCCGATTGTGAAATCATAAGGGTCGTCTTTAATTGAAATACTATATTTAATGCAGGAAATTTCTTCCAAATCAATACTGGTGCGCAGGATGTCCGATAAACAGGTTTGTAAATATAGTGTAATATAACTTTTAATACAACTGTATCCGGACTTCATTTTTGTTAAGTTCGTGAATTACAGTGAAATTTGATCATCACATTGAGTTGCCTTGATTTTATTGATTTCGGCATAACCAATTCTCCTGATATTGAAATACTTCAAATAATCATTCAGACACATATCACTAACTGTCATCAGTTCAAGTTCCCTGTTGGTAAAATACTCCACATCCAACCCGCTGGGATATTCCTCCTGACGAATATTTGTCCCCAGATGGAGGATAACCTCATTTATTCCAGGTGGAAGATGTTCCAGAATGTAGATGAGATTTGATGGTGTAGGATTGCCATAAAAATAATCAACGAGTAAATCGGGGTGAGACACCTCATCGAAATCTAATTTGTTCTTTTTCCTGTCAAACTCAAAAAGCCTGAAATCTCTTGAACATACTATTGCTTTTAACGGAGCTGATAAAATGAATGACTTTAAGATTCTCAACGCTTTTTTTTTCATTTCAGAATGAGGAAAAACCCGGGGGTATTTCATGCTGGCGATGAGCGGCGACCGAATTGGTAAATGAAATTCTTTGGCCAGTTCTACTACAATTTCATAAAACTTAGGATATAATGATAAGATGCCATGCTGATCCGACAAATGATCTAACGGAATACCATAATCCGATAATATCTGAATCTGGGCTTTCAGCTCAATCCTTACTTCATCCGG
>JANXXZ010000217.1 GCA_025350385.1 Bacteroidales bacterium | reverse complement strand
TGCTGCCTGCATACCCTGCATCGGATCTGTTGTACGGGGTAATTTCTTCCTGCCGGAACGTAACCGGCATTATCCAGTCCTTCGAAACAACTTTTTAATAATTACCCGGGGACGCCTGCAAACCGTACCCCAATAATTACTACCTTAACACTCTCAAACAGCTTAACCCTATTACGATGCCCGACACCATTCAATTCGAACTCAACGGCAAACAGGTCGAAATGCCGCTGGATAGCACGCAATCCTTGCTCTGGGCCCTCCGCACCCATTTTAACCTCAGCGGTACCAAGTATGGCTGCGGTATGGGATATTGCGGCTCCTGTACCGTGCTTATGGACAACGAACCTGTGAGGTCGTGCAGCATTACCATGGATGATGTTGCAGGGAAAAAAATAACAACCATCGAAGGACTGGCCTCAAACGGCAAACTTCACCCGCTGCAGCAGGCCTTTGCCGACCATGATGCCCTGCAATGCGGCTATTGCACTCCCGGTATGATTATGAACGCCTGGGGATTGCTGCTTAAGAATCCCAGGCCCACCCGTCAGCAGATTATCGATGGCATGGAGGATAATTTCTGCCGTTGCGGAGCCCATACCCGGATTATTGCCGCCATTGAAGCGGCTGCTAAAGAAATGTAAAAGATGTTTTCAATAATGCATTCAGACCTATGAACGATAAAGAAGAAAACACAGGGCATCCAAAAGACAGCAATAAGAAGCCCGCAATAAAAAGGAGAAAATTTATCCAGATCGTTGGCGGGGGCGTCGCAGGCCTGTATGTCTTCTTCCGCCTGGGGAAACATTTTCATCTCTGGGCCGACGGAAGTGACCCCGAAGCTAAACTCCCTTCCGATTTTAACGCATACCTTCATATTGCTGAGGACGGAACCGTGAGTTGCCTGACGGGTAAAATTGAAATGGGCCAGGGTATCATCACCTCACTGGCCCAGATGCTCGCCGATGAACTTGACGTACCGATAGATAAGGTAAAAATGGTGATGGGCGATACCGGGCTCTGCCCTTACGACCAGGGTACCTGGGGATCGCTTTCAACCCGGGCATTCGGGCCTGTAATGCTGGCTGCCGCGGCCGAAGCACGGACCGAGTTATTATCCCTGGCTGCCGGTTACCTGAAAAGAACCAGCGGGGAATTAGCCGTTAAAGATGGCGTGGTATTCGTAAAAAATAAGGAAAGTGAAAAGGTAAGCTATGGCCAGCTGACCCGGGGAAAAAGGATCGAAAAATTTATGGATGGGAAAGCCAAAGCCAAGGATTTTTCGGAGTACAAGGTCATGGGTAAGTCCTTTAACAGGAGGGACGCAATTGCCAAGGTAACCGGGGAAGCCATGTATTCGGGCGATTTCAGGGTCCCGGGGATGGTATATGCCAAAATCCTGCGCCCGCCATCGCACGGAGCCACGCTGGTGAAAGCCGATACCTCCGAAGCCGCTAAGATGGAAGGAATCAGCCTGGTGAGGGATAAGGACCTGGTAGCCGTGCTTCACGAAAATCCTGAAAAAGCGGAGCTGGCGCTCGCTAAGATCAAGGCAGAATATACCTTCAACGAAATGAAGGTGGATGATAAAACGATTTTCAACCATCTGGTCAGTTCTTCGGCTAATGGAGAGGAAACCGACAGTAAAGGCGATATCCCCTCCGGGAAAAATCAATCAGCCTTTCTTTTTGAAAGTGAGTTTTATAATAGTTACGTAGCGCATGCCGCAATTGAACCCCATACAGCGCTGGCTTACACCGAAGGGGATAAAATGGTCGTGAGGGCTTCCACTCAATCGCCTTTCGGAGCCCGGGAATCCATTGCCGGAGATCTTGGCATTCCGCTTGAAAAGGTACACGTAATTCCACCGTTTATTGGCGGGGGCTTTGGAGGTAAAGGAGAGTATTACCAGGCTATTGAAGCAGCCCGCCTGGCAAAACTGAGCAGAAAGCCTGTGATGCTTCAATATTCAAGGAAGGAAGAGTTCTTTTATGATACCTTCCGACCGGCAGCCGTGGTAAAAATTACTTCCGGTACAGGTAAAGAAGGTAACATTTCTCTCTGGGATTATAAGGAATATTTCGCCGGTTCAAGAGGATCAGAACCTCTTTACGAAGCGGCAAACCAGCGGATAACCAGCTATGATGCGGATAATGTTCATCCCTTCGGGACAGGAGCCTGGCGCGCGCCAGGGAATAATACGAACACCTTTGCACGCGAATCGCAGATCGATATTATGGCCTCTAAAATCGGGATGGATCCACTGGAATTCCGATTGAAAAACCTGAAAAATGAACAGGTAATTGCTGTGCTGAAAGCCGTAGCGGATCTGTTTGGCTGGTCTCCTAAAAAGGCTCCCAGCGGGAGGGGTTTCGGCATTGCCTGCGGATTTGATGCCGGAAGTTATGTGGCCCATATGGCCGAAGTAAAGGTTGACACAACTACCGGGCAGGTGCAGGTGCTTCGTGTTGCCTGCGCCCAGGACATGGGTTTCTGTGTGAACCCCGAAGGGGCTAAAATCCAGATGGAAGGATGTATCACTATGGGATTGGGTTATGTCTTAACCGAAGAAGTGGAGTTTACAGGTGGCGATATTAAAACTGCCAACTTTGGCACTTATAAGCTCCCCCGCTTTTCGTGGCTCCCGAAAATTGATACCCTTATCCTCGACCGGAAAGTTGCTCCCCAGGGAGGCGGAGAACCGGCCATTATCTGCATGGGAGGCCTAATAGCAAATGCAATCTTCGATGCTACAGGAGCCAGAATTTATCAACTCCCGATGACACCGGAAAGAGTTCTGGAAGCCATGGCGAAAAATAATCGATAACAATTTCACTGCATGCTGTCCATCTCCTTGATTCCTCTAGGATAAACGATTATGTATTTTTATTCTTCTTGAATCATCAACTTATTTACATAAGGTTTTTTACCTGAGTTATTGTCCTTCTTGTCAGTCTTTCCAAAAGGTTGTTTAATATGCTCATCATGATATGTTTGTCATTTTTGCTAACGGCTGAGGCTATATGCAGCAGAGGATTACAGGTTACAAAACTGTCCAACAACACCAATGTTTGAGTGGGTCAGAATGTTGAATTACCTCTGAAACCCTTTATTATTTAAATGGATTCTTTGTTACTGCCCTATGTTTAATTAATAGTCTTATCCATTGTCATTGGATAAAAGTTCGATAACTAAACACAAAACTCAAGGTTAGTATTAATGCAATTATCATTAGATAGTAGTAAAACTTTTCTAGTTTCTTAATATCTGTAAAATCTCTTTTCTCAAGAAGATCATAATATCCCTTACCGTCAGCAGAGGCAAATGCTATAAAAGCAATAATTACTGGCAAAAGGTTACCTGTAACCTTGCTAATAGAGACCAATCCTCTACTGAAAATGTGAATAAAGTATGCAATTATTCTTTCAATTAGTCCCATCCAATTTAATCGGTTGTCAGATTGAGATTTTTTAGATAAATTCTCAGTGTGTTCCATTACAGGAGTTCCAGAAAGGGGATTACCTATAAAAGGAAGTACAATTGATTCAACCGCTCCTGCTGCCAGACCAAATCCAATAATCTGTGGCAAGGTCAAATTTTCAGGTAATACAAAATAAAAAAGATAAATGCTGAACCCAACTCTGCAATGGAAGAAACCAATCCATTAAGAATTCCTAACCACATGTTTGATAGTTTTGGGTGCAGAAATCGCACAATAAAAAGTTGGTAAATTGGGAATTTAATAACTGCAACATCCAAAATCCATGAAAGTATTCCCCATCCGATTATAAGTTTTTTGGAACATGAAAGTACAAAATCAGGATACTAATTAAAAGTATTCCTACTAATATAGAAATAATTGAAGGGATTTGTCTTTTAAACGATATTTTACCCATATTCACTGATCCATAAACTAATGTTTACAATCCTTGATTTTTTTCAACATAGGCGGTCACAATTCGCTATTTGAAACAGCATCTTTCCTTAATCCGGTCTGCAATCTGCAACAAAAATAAAGGCAAATAATTATACTCAATAACCTTCTGCAGGAAGAAACACATTCAGGTTCAGTTTAACCTCTTTAGCGCACTTTAAGCCAGGATCTTCAACCGCATTCTACATATCATCCTGATTTACAGCGGTCGTCCGCATTTAATTTGCACTTTGCATTTTGCACTTTGAATTTTAAATTAGCGTTGCACGTTAGTACTCAATTTTTCTTCTATGTACCAATTAATTATCCTCACATCGAAAATTTTGCCTGGCTTTTAAGCAAATAGTAATCTCAAAAGGCCTAAGGTTTTTCTTCCTTCACCGGAAGAAAATACCCTTCCCGCGGCAGCAAATGATCCAGGCTGGCAACCCCAAGTACCACGATGGCAGTTACAATTGAGGTATGTTCCTGGTATTCGGGAATACTTTTGTTGTAAAGATCCCTTTCGGTATGCCATATTTCCCCGTAATTGAAGTCGTATCCCTTGGTGTCTTCGGTTCCAAAGGTCATGGTGGGAATTCCTTTAACGGCAAACGAACCTGCATCAGTCCCGGCGGCTTTCTTTGGCATCTCCCGCGGTTCTCTTTTCTTGAGGGTAAAAGGGAAGGCGGGATTAATGTCATTCAGGGGTTTGCAGATTTTCTCCATATCGTCCCACATAGCTTCGGTAACACTCAAACTATTAGCAACGGTTGGTCCTCCGTCGCGGTTGAACATGTTTGAAATTTTACCCCATTTGTCTTCGTTCCTTTTTACCCAGCTTGCCGACCCCAGCAGTCCGAATTCCTCGCCCGCCCATAAACACACCAAGATGGTGCGTTTGGGTTTCCCGCCGGCCTTCATGATCATCCGGGCAGCTTCCAGGGTTGGCGTGGCGCCGGAACCATCGTCAACGCCTCCTGTTCCCACATCGTAGGAATCAAGATGGCCGCCCATGATCACGTATTCATCCGGGTATTTGGTACCGGGAATCACGCCGATCACATTGTAATACTTGACGGGACCCATTTTGAAGTGGTTCCGTATATCAAATTCCAGCTCGAAACGCTGCCGCTCCTTTGCCATCTGTTCGATGATCATGTACTGGTGCTCATCAAGTTTGATATCAGGTACGGTGGGCAGGGTTTCGAATGTCATGCTGTCGATGTTATTCCTGTCGTACAGCACACGGATGGGCAATGGTGCCGATTGTATGATTCCGAGGATCCCGGCTTCAACCATCTGTTTGTAAAACAGGCCGGGTTCTTCTTTCACAGGAAGCAATTCAAGTTTTTTAATGTTTTCATCATGATTTTTCCGGTTCAGATCTTTTATTGAATCATTCTTCTTATCAATGGCAACATTTTCGGCTATAATATCGGCTCTTTTCAGGTCGGCGGATTTTGAGAAATCAACCGGCCAGCCGGTGCTTTCGCCCGAAATCAATACCCAGGAGCCCTTGAGCTTTCCTTTCATCCGGTCAAATTCAGCCTGGGTCTTAGGTTCTATCGCTACCGGGCCCTGTTGCACCCCCTTTGTTCCGGAGGTGTAGGAAGGTGTGGCAAAATGCAGTTCCATGCCGTCGCCACCGAGCATCTTTCCAAACCAGGGTCCCCGGTTAAAACCGACCGGCAAGGTGCCTGCTTCATCCATCTGCACCTGCATTCCCCATTCCCTGAATTTACTTGCAACCCATTCAGCAGCATTTTCGTAGGCATCCGATCCGATTGGCCGGCCACCAAACCGGTTACAGAGAACATCCAGGTGTTTCATGGTCTGATTATCGGTTTTGCCGATTTCAATAATCTTTTTTACCACCTGCCCGCTTTGTGACCAGGAACAGGCAGAAAATGCCAGTTGGAAGGTTAAAGCCAATGACAAAGCAAAGAGTTTCATATAATGGTTTTTACGTGAAAATGCAACCCCTTCCCCGATTCAGGGAGGTGGATGCAAATTAAAGGAAAGTTATTGAGTGACTAACTGATTTTTTAATTAAAACAGGATGACTTAAATTGTTGATAGGAATGAATTAAGAACTCAGGAAACGGAAGTCAGAATCTTAATTACAAGTTGAGAATCATATTCCGGGCAGTATATCACAGGCCTGCCTATTGTCCGGACAATCCTAATCAGTTCTGAGTTTTGATTTCAATAATTCCGTTTTCTTATCCTCTGTCAGTTTCTCTTTATAATCATAAAGCGGCTTTTCCCAGGCGCCGTACATCGGGTTGGGAAGGATGATAAACTTCTTACCAAACGACTCACGGTTTTTTTCAACGGCTTCTTTTCCGTTATTAACGTGCCTGTCCTCGAATATTTCAGAAAAATCGTTGAGGTTGTCGCCCAGTAATAAGATGATTTCATGTTTCTCGGCCACTTTTGCCCTGCGCCCGGCTTTAGAACTGGTATTTCCGGTTGAATAGGACATATCGTTCCTGGTTAGCAAATGATCATCGGTTGTATAGGGGAATCCAACGTTCTCCAGGTTTTGCAGGGTGGATTTTCGCTCACTGCTGTCGCGGTTGGTAATGTAAAAGATTTCCACCTTCCTACTCTTTGCATAGTTCGCAAAATCCACCGCACCTGGCAGGGCCCGGGCTGAAGCTTTTTTGGTCCATTCGTACCATCCTTTCTGAAAATTACCTCCCTTGATCAGGGTGGTTTCAAAAGGACTGTTATCCAGCATGGTTTCATCAATATCAACAACCACTGCAAGCGATTTCCCGGCTTCATTTTTGTCAACGGCCTCATTCAGTCGTTGACGGGCAATATTGAATCCCTGGTAATACAAGGCTGTCATTTCAGCCGAATTCTGGTACCATGAAACAGCCAACAACAGATTATCCTGTGATTTGCCGGTGGAAGTTCCGGTCTGGCTTTTGGATTGGCAGGAAATCAGCAGGTTTGCTGCCAAAAATGTAGTGAGAATAGGTAAACGCATGGGTTTCGAATTTTGATGCTTAAATCTGTTCAGGATAACTACCCAAAATTACCAATAATAAATCCGTTATAATTAAGCTATTGTTAAGAATTGAGGGAAAAGCAGGAAATCCTATGGATTTGATCTATTATTCATAAAGAAATTGAAGTTCTAAGGGAACCAAGGTTTATGCTCCCTGCTCCTCACACCTCGCCCCTTGCCCCCTTGGTGGGCTGAAATCAATACAGGTTCTTAATCGGATTGCCGGAATATAAATTGTTAAAACTTCATGCTTTTCATCTTTTTCTCATAGTACCGGGTACCTTTTTCATTGCATATTCCCCGGATGAAAGTGTCGAACATTACATCAAACAGTATATTGAATGAAATCTCGTCGTTTGGGAAGAAATCGGGGTTGTGAAGGTCGATGAGGCGGCTGATATATATGCGCGACACCAATTCGGTACTCAGGTCTATGCGGTAAAGTTTTTGCTGAATGCCTTGTTCAATGTTTTTCCTGATTTTTTCTGACACAAACTTGATCCGTTTGTCGAAAAAGTTCTGGCGCACTTCAGGGTAGTACATACGGAGATCAAAAGTGATGCTGGGCAAAATGTCGCTAAACCGGTTACTGATCTTTTTACTTACTATCAGCAAACCATCAATGGCGTTTACATCCGTAAAATTGAAGTTGTCAAAAATGGCTTCAAGGCTTTTCTGTTCAAAGTCAAGCACTTCTTCTACCAGACCGGCTTCACTGCCAAATGTTTTGATAAAGGTTTCAAGAGGTTGGTTGAGGTCATGGGCCAGGGTCATGAGACTGAATTCATGAGGCTTGTAGCCCGAAAGGTGCTTCCTGATATTTTCTACGAGTGGTATGTTGGGTTCCTGCATACAGAAATCTGAAATGATCGAAAAAATACTGGTTCGTAAAAGTAAATAATATTCCGGCTTTACAACTCTGTTTATACAAAAACGCTGGAACACTTACCTGAATGATGTCTACAGCGCTTTTTACTTTTGATAAAGCACTTTTCGCTGCCGGTTGATACCGTTGCCCCGGAGTGAAAAGAAGTAAACACCCGATGGAAGGTTATAGCTGGCAGGATTAAAACTTTTTACATATTTTCCCGGGTTCAGCTGCTTCTTATCAATAATAGTAGCCACCGTGTGGCCAAGAATATCATGAAAGCTCAATGTGATAATTGATTGAACCCTCAGTTTGAAAGAAAATACGGTGCTTTCGGTAAACGGATTAGGGTAATTCTGATCCACTGCAAATGGAACGGCTTCGTTCTCCGGGATGTCATTATAAAGAGAATCTACAATGGCGGTGTATGCCGAAAGATCACTTCCGTCCAGCCTTGTCCATATAGGGCGCACAACACCATTGTGAGCTGAAATGCAGGTATAATCCCCAAAGAAAACATTGGCGTTAGGAATGAAAGGAGAATCACTCACTTTGAAATTCGTAAAGCTATCACCACCATCCTTTGAAACTGCGAGAAATACATCCGTTCGGTTATCCAGATAGTTTCTCCGGTCATAAAATACGATCCAGATGTACCCGGTTGACTGGTCAACGGTCATCCAGGTGAAGAACTGCTGCCTGCCGGGTGGGTCATTGTTTACCCTTATTGCATTGCTCCAGGTAGTACCGCCATCGGTTGATTTGGATAGCCATATGTCCGTATCGGTCACTCCATTTCGTTGATCACTCCAGTTGATGTAAATTGTTCCGCGCCTTGGACCAGTACTCAGGTCGCAGCAGGTAACTGGCATTCCATTAGCCCGGTATATGCCGGGAATAGCGTAATCCCATCCACCCGGCATTTCGTTTACAAAAATATCGTGATCGAGCCAGGTTGCGCCTCCATCCAGTGAACGGTCGAAGACAATGCCTGCCGGTCCTGCCCAGGAAGTATAGATTTCACCGTTGGGACCGATAGCGGGTACTGCTCCTTCAACAGTACTGTCGCTGTCAACGCAGTTACCGGGTACTTCATTTAAACGGACAGGAATAGTCCAGGTAATTCCCCGGTCAGAAGATTTAGAGAAGAGAATATTAGATTTCTGGCTTGTATCAGGATCACCGTAAGTGTCAAACTGGGTCCAGGTGACATAAAGATCGTTGTTAAACGGATTTACAGCAGCCCATTCCTTATCCTGCTGTTTCGGATCATTTTTTCCGATCCCGGAACCATCATTCCAGCTAAGGCCGTTATTGGTTGATCGCTGGCACACAATCCGGTCGAGCCATTGAGACGCAGTGCCAGGGTTGGAAAGATGAAAAAAGTAAAAGTAGCCCAATGTGTCAATAACCAGGCAGGGGTCACCATAAACTCCAAGCGAAGATTGCAGGTTCCCGCTTCCCCATGTATGACCTCCATCGTTCGAGTAATAATAGGCTGAAAGATTGGCTCCTGCAACCAGTTGATTGGTATTTTTGGGATTGATATAAATTGAGGTTTCGTTTGGCCAGTTCTGGTTGCTGATCAGGACATTCTGGAATTGCCCGAAAACCGGAATTTGTATGATTCCAATAAAGAGGACAGTCAGAATTTGCAGAAGATGATTTTTCATTTGCCGGCTGATTTAATGTTGCTTTAAACAATGAAACCCTGTGATGCTTTTAATCATAAACGGTTCGCAACATATTTAATGCAAATTTACACTTATTTCAGGCATGCTTTCAGTAATTAGTTTTCTCAATTACAGTATAATAGGGAATGCTTGATTGAAGATAATTATGATGTATCTGCAGGTTGTTCTCAATTCAAAGCATCGTCTGTCCATATTGGTTGTGCCTTTAATAAATGATGAAGCTGTGGGTTGGCTGATGAAGCTGAAATAATTCATTTCCCAATTTCTATAAATAACAATTGATGCAAAAGGACTGGCAATTATTGCCAAATCGTTCCTGCAGGCAGTCGATTTAATGGTAACTTTGTAAAACTGGTTTTAGGATTTGTTTTTATAGAATAGTAAGCAAACCCGGGAATCTTTGCAACATCAGGTAATTCAGATTAAAAATCATTAGTGCTTCTTTATCCCATGCCAAAAGATACAAAAGGAATGAAAATCGGAATCCTCACTGCAGGTGGTGATTGTCCAGGTATTAATGCTGCCATCCGCGGGGTTGGCAAGACAGCCATTTCCGAATATGGTATGAAGGTTTACGGAATTGCATCCGGGTTCCGGGGGTTGATTGAGAACTTATATACCGAATTGGATGAAGTCCAGCTTTCGGGCATTCTTACGCTAGGAGGAACTATTCTGGGCACTTCACGCGATAAACCCTTCAAAGGGGATCCAACGGTGGAAAACAAGATACCAAAACTGATCAGGAAGAATTACAATGAACTTGGACTGGATGCACTCGTGGTAATCGGAGGCAACGGTAGTATGAAAACGGCTCATAAACTGACGGAAGAAGGCTTAAATGTGATTGGGATTCCTAAAACGATTGATAATGATGTCTGGGGGACAGATGTTTCTTTCGGGTTCGATTCGGCAGTGTGGATTGCCACCGAGGCTATTGACCGCCTTCATTCCACTGCCAACTCCCATAAACGGATCATGGTTATTGAACTGATGGGACACCGGACTGGATGGCTTACGCTGTATTCGGGTGTTGCCGGCGGAGGTGACGTTATCCTGATCCCTGAGATAGAATACGATATGGAATATGTTGCCCGTTATCTTGAGAAAAGGGCCAGGAATAAAAAGCCGTATTCCATTGTTGTTGTTGCTGAAGGAATAAACAAACCAAAAGGAATGTCGGCAGCATCCTTTGTATCGCAGGCTATTCGTGATAAAACCGGACTTGAGACCCGCGAAACCATCCTAGGTTATGTGCAGAGAGGCGGCACACCAACGCCCTTCGACAGGATATTATCTACCCGTTTTGGCGCCAAAGCAGTTGAATTGATGGTTGAAGGGAAATTTGGTATGATGGTCTCAAAGGATGGGGAGCATATTGTCCCTGTTCCGCTTTCGGAAGTCGGTGGAAAAGTAAAACTAGTGCCGCCTGATCACTCCCTAATCCGGAAAACAAGGAAAATGGGGATTAGTTTCGGCGATAAGAAAATTTAGGCCATGGCAGCTCCCGATTGACCTTTTTATTACATCATGATCTATTGTTAATCCTCAGGAAGTGCTCTAATTTGATCAATCAGCTTTTTTGCTTCATTATAATAATCAAGCCAGTAGGATGATTTGTTGTCAATGTTCTTCATTTCTTCCTGTGCTGAGAATTTCCCTTTCGGTGTAAGAAAATAAAACCGGATGCATTTATAATCAGGTAATGGAATTGAATCAATCTTTGTTGATTTGGAAAGATACTTAAATGCCAGGTCTACAAATGATTTTGAAGCCTTTTTTACTTCCATATGTTGCCCGCCGCCAACCTGCCCGCGGCCGGAACTCAGGTAGATGTCTGCATCCCCGGTTTTATAAGTCACCAATGTCAGGGTGCCCTTGCCCATATCCTGGTCCATAACAACACCATAAATTTCATCATCAGTCAAAGTGAGGCCCAGCTGTAGGGGTGTGATATCAAAAGCCATTTGCCTGAGTACGATGTAATGATTGTCTTTAACGACTGAATCCAGCGATGTTTCAATGGATACTCTTGGTACCTGGGTTTTTGATTTATTGTTGCATGACGATAAAATGAGAATCAGTCCTCCGGACAGGATTAAAGTGCTTATCAAAACGGGTAACTTCATAATCAATTAATTTTGGGATAGGTTAAAAGGCTTATGACCAGTAGTTTCTTGCTTCATGTGAACAACCTGATGGCCAGAGCTAATAACCGAATTTATTGAGGTTCTGATTGGTTATCAACCTGTAAAATTAGAAAACATTTTTAAGTATCAATTATTGGAGGTTCGAGATGGAATTATTTCACGCTGAAGTGAAAAGACGCTAAGTTTCAATTTAGTCATCGCAACATAGTTAGTAACTATGTGTAAAAAAGCGAAATAACTGATCGGGAGGATTCACTTTTAAACAGCTCTTTAAAAACCGTCCTGCTCCTGGTTGTCACCGTTGCCGGTATCTTTTACTGGTTTCTTATTATAATTATTAATCTTGAGTTGCAGACCGGCATACAATATCCTTGATTCACGGTATCGCTTGCTTTCGGTGCTGAATCCGTTCCCGTTTGTGGTTTCATAGAAGGTACGGGTGTTAAATATATCGGTCAGCCTGAGGGAAAACGAAAGCTTGTTCTTCCAGAAATCCTGCCTGTAGGATGCATCAGCATAGTACTGGGCCCTGTGATATTCCTGCACCGAGCGTGTCGGCGAATTATAGGTTCCGATCAACTGCAGCGAGCCGTCTTTCCATGGAACAAATGTCATATTAACTCGTGTAGTCCAGGAGAAACGATCTGCACCCGGAAGATTCATTTCAGGTATGGCGCCCATTAATTCGCGGTAAAAGGAAAAATTTGCATTCAGGCGAAACCATTTTGAAGGGTTGGCTGTACTTACCAGTTCAAGTCCGTAGGAAGTGCTGCTTGCAATATTTTCAGGCCTGGTAACAGTTACGCCGTTACCCTGCAACTTGCTGATGTCTTCTACCATATCGGTGGTATGCCGGTAGAATATACTGGAAGTCAGGGAGCTTTTCTTCCAGTATTTCTGCACACCGAATTCCAGGGAATTAGTGAATTCGGGTTTCAGCGCAGGATTTCCGGTTTCAATATTCAATGAATCAGAATAATCGACATAAGGATTCATCTCGCGCGGAGATGGACGATCGACCCGGCGGCTGTAACTGAATTGCAACTCACGTTCTTTCCCCAGATCGTACTGGAAATGAAGTGAAGGGTAGAAACTTGAATAAGTGCTGTTATAGCTGGTACTGTCATTTGCAACCTTCGAATCGGTAAACACCTGTTCAAACCTCAGGCCTGCCTGGTATTTCAGTTTGCCTATCGAATTGCCGTAAATTCCATACAACGCGTATAGCTGGTCAAGATAATCGTACTGGTTCTTTAACAAGGCCTGACTTTCCCAGCTATGAGTGGAATCATTATAAGTGTTATAATTGTAAGTCATCAACATATCCCTGATTGCAGCTTTGTACCCGGCTTCAATCCGGTCACCGTTCTCCATCGGGTAGATATAATTACCCTGGAGGGTGTACATCTTGTTGTTATTGACGGCTTCGTTTTTCTGAAGCAATGGTACCCCGATAGCTTCACCATTTTGAGCGGTATAGTCATTCTGGGTTATATCGCTCCCATTATCCATTTTGTTAACACTGTATATAAAATCGTTAGTGTATTCCCTGCCTTTCTGGGGGAAGAGATGTTTATAAGAGAAGGTATAATCGGTTGAATTCACCGAACGATTGCTTATGGTCTGCCTCTCAAAATAGCGGATCAGTGAATCACTTTGGGTAAAGTTACTGTTAAGTGTTTTACCGTCCATGTCAAATATCATCCGGCGGTGCTGGGCACTTAATGTAATATTGTTTCTGGTATTGAAAAAATAATCAATCCCTCCGTTAATGCTGTACATGTTGCGGTTCATGAAGCCTGCCTGTGATTGTTGAAGTATATTTACCACGCTGTCGTATGTGGAGGTCCGGCTGCTTTCCATAGATGTTTTCATCCTGTTCATCCTTCCGTCAAAACCCGCAAATACATTGAATTTATCCTGCCTGAAATTCAGGTTGAGCGAACCGTTATACTTATCGCCGGTGCCCACATTCCCTGAAACCATGCCATTGAATCCCTGCAATGCTTTTTTCTTGAGCACGATATTGATTATTCCGGAAGTTCCATCAGGATCGTACCGAACCGAAGGGTTGGTTATTATTTCCACGCTTTCAATAGCACTTGCAGGTATCTGGTTGAGCACATCGTTTGCCGCCAGCCCGGCCTGGCTTGAGGGTTTCCCGTCGATCAGCAGGGTTATGTTGGCATTTCCGCGAAGGCTGATATTCCCGTCGGCATCTACGGCTACTGAGGGTACATTTTCCACCACATCAGTAGCGGTGCCGCCTCCCAAAGCCATATTTTTATCCACGGTTATCACCTTTTTATCCAGGTTATTACTGACCATGGCTTTTTGGGCTGATATGACAACTCCCGAAAGTGCGGAAGAGTTAGGTTGAATTTTGATATCACCAAGTTTAATATCGGCACTTTTAGCCGAGATGTTCAATCCGGGAATGATCAGATTTTCGTACCCGATGAACTGGATTTTAATATAATACTTACCTGTTGGCAGGTTGCTGAGTGTAAACCGCCCTTTGGAATCGCTGATACCTCCGGTTACCATGCTGCTGTCAGCTGTAAGGAACAGCACTATACTGCCATATTCCACGTGTTCGTTGGTGGAGCCGTCGAGAAGTGTCCCCGTTATAATTCCAAATCCTTGTTTGTCGTCGCCGCCATTTTCCCCGCTTTGTCCCTTTAAAGGAGGCTTACCTTGTGATGCGGGTTTCTGCGCTAATGAAGTTATAGCAATTAGGAGAAGTACAAGTGAGATTGTAAAGGTAAATCGCAATCGAAAATTCATACAATTATAGTTGAGGGTATTTTGACAGCTCCCCGGTTAAAAGGTTTAAACTATCAAGTAATATACCCGGTTCGGTAGGCAAAAGTATTCCTTTTAAGCTACCGAGATGCCTTTTAACAGATTTTTAACATCCCTTTTTTGAGATGTAATTTAGCTTTAATTCTTAAACCTGTCATCGGTTCAAATATTAAATTAAAACCAAGTAGCCTGTTACAAAAACATGTAGGTTTGTGGATACATTATAAACCTGTCATCATGCGATTCCTTACGATCATTCTGGCCTCCTTTATTGTTTTCCCCACTCTCTATGCTCAGGAAATCAGGTTTCTGACTTTATTTGAAAAATCAGCTGGCAATAAAACACCGCGATACGATGAAACAGTTGGCTACTGTAAAAGCCTCGACGCGGCATCTCCACTTATTTCGTATACCACTTTTGGAAATAGTCCGCAGGGGCGAAACCTTCCTTTGCTTATTGCTGACAAGAACGGCAGCACCACACCGGCTGCAGTTGCTAAAAGTGGTAACGCGGTTCTGCTGATCCAGGCTTGCATTCATGCAGGTGAACCGGACGGGAAAGACGCTGGGTTAATGCTGTTACGCGATATAGCTTTCAATGCAAAATTCAGATCGTTACTTGACCATGTCACAATACTTTTCATTCCCATCTTCAATGTGGATGGACACGAACGATTCGGGCGCTATAACCGGATCAACCAGAACGGTCCCGAAGAAATGGGCTGGCGCACTACGGCTCAGAACCTGAACCTGAACCGTGATTTCCTGAAGGCTGATGCCCCGGAAATGAAGGCATGGCTTAAGCTATATAATACCTGGCTCCCCGATTTTTTCGTCGATTGCCATGTAACAGATGGCGCCGATTACCAGTATATACTTACCTATGCGCTCGAAACCAATGGGAGCATGGAGAAAGGGTTGTCCGACTGGACTTCCGGAGTTTGCGATCCCTACCTTGTAAATGGAATGAAAGAAAAGGGCTATCCTATCTTTCCCTATGTTGAATTTCGTCGCTGGCACGACCCGCGCAGCGGGCTTCTGGGCGGAGTGGCTCCTCCCATGTTATCGCAGGGCTATTGTGCTGCCCAGAACCGTCCGGGGCTGCTCATCGAAACTCACATGCTCAAACCTTATAAATCCCGCGTTGAATCGACTTATGCCATGCTGAAACTCGTCATTGAACTTTTGGACCGTGATTATGTTTCACTCAAAAAACTCGAAAAAGCAGCCGATGATTATTCTTCAGGCCCGGTTTTCCGGAAACAAAAAATGCCGGTAAGTTTCTCGGAATTACTTACTGACAGCGTGATGGTTGATTTCAAGGGAGTGGAATATTCCATGGATACCAGCGATCTTACAGGGGGCTTATGGTTTAAATATGACAATACAAAACCGGTAACCTGGACGATTCCAATTTTCACTACCAACAAGGCATCCGCTGAAGTGAGCCTGCCTGAAGCCTATATTATTCCACCTGAATGGACCAATGTTATTGACCGATTAAAACTGCATGGCATCAGCATGAAAACACTGATTAAGCCCTTTACGGTAAAGACTTCAGTGTCGCGGTTCAGCAATGTGAAATGGCAACAACGTTCTTATGAAGGAAGACATAAAGCAACGTATGACCTGGCAGATACAATGGAAACACACACATACCCTGCTGGTTCGGTCCTGGTAGATATGAACCAGCGCAGGGCAAGGGTCATTGCCTATCTGCTGGAGCCGAAATCGCCTGATTCCTTTGTTGCATGGGGTTTCTTTGATGCAATACTTGAACAGAAAGAATATTTTGAATCGTATGTTATGGAACCACAGGCCCGGAAAATGCTGGCTGCAGACCCTTCGCTCAAGGCTGAATTTGAAAGGAAAAAGGCTGCGGATCCTGCATTTGCTAAAAGTTCCGATGCCATACTGAACTGGTTTTACAGCAAAACACCCTGGTGGGATTCACACTATAATGTTTATCCTGTTGGCAGAATCCTTGACAGAACTTCAGTTACAGAACTTTCTAGATAAAATCATGATAAGGGATTATCCGGGTTAACCCAGGCAATTAGCTTTCGGTCCTGAACAAGCCCGGCATACTGTCCTTTATTTCATGCTTAAGCAACCATTCTTTCCGCCACAATCCGCCTCCATAACCGGTTAATTTACCGTTCGCCCCGATTACACGATGGCAGGGTATAATAATGTTAAGCCGGTTTTGGCCATTGGCATGACCTACAGCCCGAACTGCTTTTGCATCACCGGTTTTAACGGCCAGTTGAAGATACGAGATGGTATCACCAAAAGGGATAGTCACTAATTGTTGCCAAACCCGAAGTTGAAATTCGCTTCCTGAAGGATCAAGTTTCAACGAAAAGGAAGTCCTGTTTCCGTTAAAATATTCTTCCAGTTGCATTACGCAGTCTGTGAGACAATCCGGAATTGAATCAGATGTTTCAGTTGTTTCAATGTATATAATTGACCTGATCCCGTTTTCACTGCCGTTTATTTCCAGGGTTCCAATAGGAGAAGCGTATATATATGTAGAGAACTTGGTTTCTTTCATCGGTTGTTCATGGGTTGAGAGGTTTCAGTTTCATTTTGAATTTTGCATTTGAACTTTTCTTTCTCCTAATCGCCCCTTTTTCCTTTTCTCTGTGTCATTCCATGTCCTCTGTGGCTCCATGGTTACTTTTTCTGAACCTACACTAATAATAACAACTAATCGAAAGTAATATTAATGCTCACCACTTCCGGCCGGTTCCCGGTTCGTACCGGCGGACCCCAGCCTCCGTATCCGCAGGAAACATAAAACTGTGATTCTCCTTTCTTCAGGTAACCCCAGCTTAACTCATATACTGCTTCGGTAATGTAATTAAGCGGCCACAGCTGCCCGTGATGGGTATGCCCTGATAACTGCAGGTCAACCCCGGCAGCAGCAACATCATTAAGAAGGAAAGGTTGGTGGTCCATGAGTATTACCGGAAACTTCATATCAACTGCCTGTAAAACCTCCGAAAGACTTTTCCTTTCTTTCCCGCTGAACCTGGGTTTGTCACGGTCGTCGCGTCCTGCAATATAAAAACTGTTGTTGATAAGGATGGAAGTATCACGAAGCATTGTGATGCCATGATCCTGCAGGTATTTCACAGCATTTTCAGCACCGCCTATATATTCATGGTTGCCGGTAATCGCATATACACCAAGCGGAGCCTTTACCAGCTTTAGCGATTTTCCAAGGTCGTGCCTGATCACGGGTGTGAGGTCTTCGTCCACGATGTCACCGGCAAACAGCACTATATCAGGCTTCAGGACGTTGATCATATTAACCATATGCATGGTGCGTCTTGGTCCGATCAGTGTTCCCATATGAATATCCGAAGCCATCACAATATGAAGTGATTTCAGGTTACCCGCTTTTTTATGAATGTTAAGATCCAATGTCCTGACTCTTGGCGATATCGCGTTAATATAACCGGCTAACACGGTTACACCAACCAGGAGAACCGAAAACTTAAATATCCCAAACTTTGTGATGGCCCTGTCTCTCACCAGGAATTCAGGATAAATAGGCAGTACCAGGTGAAAGAGGCGAACTATATCAATTACCAGGACTACTATCAGGAAATAAGCCATGATTGCAAGCCAGAAGGAACCAATCCAGGTAAAGACATCGCTGACAGGCGAAATCCAGGCGCGTTCAAGAAAACGGGCAATGATATAGGATGAAGCAAGGAATACAAAGATCCAGGGATACCACTTCCTGAAAGCAGAATCCAGCGGAATAGCCTGCATTCCCCTGGAAAAAATGTAGTAATTGATTGCGCTGTAAAGGAGAATGACAATGCTGAAAAAAATGATGAACTGGGTTGTGCGCATCGGTAAGGTTTTTTTCGTTTATTCAAGAGTTGACTAACCTGACAGGAGAGTTAATATTTCTTATTGAACCCGCTCCGGCAGTGTTCACGGGCGCAATAAACAATGAATTAAACTCTTTTCAGTTATAATTGTTCGCAAAGGTAACCCATGCGAATGAATTCGTAAATTTGCACACCAAATTCCGTCCTGAATTCCTGCATTTTCTTTCTGCGGGCAATTATGGAGTTATTTTAACTTACAGATAGTACCGAATATTTTAAAATACAATGATGCGAAAACCAGTATTCCTTACACTGATCATCCTGCTTAGCATTTTGTCTTCGGTCCTCTGCCGTGGACAGGCTGTTCTTTTTAGCCAGAATTTTGAAGACACTGCGTCTCTTTTCCAGGGATATGTGCTTTCAAATCTGGATCATGGTATCCCCGTTGGTACAGAATGGGCTTCACTACAGGACAGCGCCTGGGTGGTTCGCAGCATTCCAGGGTTTAATACCCATGCGGCAGTGGCAACAGCTAACTATAATCCTCCCAAGGCTGCCGACGACTGGTTTATTACCCCGGCTGTAAAACTGGGAAGCGCATCAAGACTGTCGTTCAGGAGCCTTTCCTTAACTGAAGGAAAAGCGGATACATACGACATCTATATTTCTACCACTGATCAGACGGTAAATGGTTGCCTTTTTAATCTTCCATTGTGGCAATATACCTCTTCGCAGGCAACTGCATTTGAGGATCACTCCCTGGATCTGGCAGCAGCCGGCTATGCTGACCAGGAGGTATATATTGGTTTCAGACTTGCCACCGCTTCGGGCGGAGATAAAATCGCTATTGACGATATCCGCGTAACAGATGATTCCTTGCAGTCACTCGCAAGTCTTACTTTCATTGTCGATATGTCGAAGTACATCGCGTTGAAGAAATTTCATCCATCTACTGATACGGTAGATGTAGCAGGTAATTTCAATGGTTGGATAGGAACAACAAGTATTATGAGCCTGGTACCCGGTTCCGATTCGTCGAGGTATACCATTACCATTCCAGGGTTTCGCGATGGCGATCATCTGGAATTCAAATTTCGCATCAACAGCAGCTGGAACGATACAACCGTCGAATTTCCCTTTGGAGGGCCCAACCGCGTCTGGAATATAATTCACGGAAAGTATACTTTCACAGCCTTTTATAATGAACAGGGAACAGTTTCGTCCATACCCGATCCTACAGATGCCCTGGCAGGGGTAAATATATTTCCAAACCCGGTGACGGAGGAACTCACGATAGTCTCGACCAGGGAAATAAGGCGGATCATGTTGTTATCAATCACCGGTCATCCAGTAATGGAATGGAAGGACACCGGAGATAAACGGTTTACAGCTGATACCTCAATTTTGCCTCCCGGGACGTATATTCTTCTCTTTTATAATGAGAAAGGACTTGCTGGAAGCAGGAAACTGATCAGGAGATAACTTAAATTCCTACTTCATCCATTCAAAAACCTTGTAATGCTCACCATTCATGCCTAAGCGGGTGTAGACTTCCTGAGCCCTGGTATTTGTTTTATCCACATAAAGTCTTATTCCTCCGATTGCTGTATCGCTTTCCACAATCTTAAACAGGTTGCTGTAGATTGCTTTGAACACACCTTTGTCCCTATATCCCGGCATCACATAAACCGATTGCATCCAGAGAATTGTCTGGTTGCGCCAGTCGCTCCATTCAGGAGTAGTTAATATGGATGCTACAGATTTTCCGTCGGTTTCTGCAATATAATAAGTGCCTTTGGTGTCATCTTCAAAAACTGCCTGTACCCCTTTTGAGGTGATAGTCTGATCAAGAATAATTCCTTCAGTTTCAAGGGCCATGGCTATCTGAAAGGCTGCAATAGCCATGGCATCAGAAGGGCTGGCTTTTCTGACCAGTATTGTTGAGGCTTCTAGAGGCATGGCAACAAATGAGTTAATTCTTTAATAGGATGAATACGGCAAAAACCCTAGCCGGGAAATGATTATTTTTGCAGCCTCTTTTGGCTTTTGCCAAAGGTAAAAAAATTAACCGTTCCCGACAATGAGCGAACAAATCAAGCACGAATGCGGTATTGCCCTCATAAGGTTACTGAAACCTCTTGAATATTATTATTCCCGGTACGGTACTACCCTCTATGGCATCAATAAGCTGCATCTGCTCATGGAAAAGCAGCATAACCGAGGGCAGGATGGGGCAGGGGTGGCCGGGATAAAACTGGATGTAAAACCGGGGAACCGGTATGTTTACAGATTACGTTCCAACGCTCCGTCACCTATTGATGATATTTTCAAGCAGATTTACAAACCTTTCCAGGAACTGGCTGATCAGAAATCGGATCGCATCAACGACACCGCTTGGTTAAAACAGAATATCGATTTTGCCGGGGAATTGTTCCTGGGGCATCTGCGCTACGGGACTTTCGGTAAAAACAGCATGGAAAACCTGCATCCGGTAGTCCGTTTTAACAACTGGATGACCCGGAATCTTGTTCTTGCGGGGAATTTCAACATGACTAATGTCGACGAGCTTTTTCGCCGTCTGGTTGAATACGGGCAGTATCCTGTTGAAACCAGCGATACGGTTACCATCCTCGAAAAGATCGGTCATGTGCTTGATCAAACCAATGAAGATTTATACCACCAGTTCAAGGAACAGGGCTTTACCAAACAACAAAGCACTCAGCTTATTGCTGATAACCTGGATGTCCGGACTATATTGTCAAAAGCATCCCAGAACTGGGACGGAGGATATGCAATAGCCGGGATGTTTGGTCATGGTGATGCTTTTGTGTTGCGCGATCCTAACGGGATTCGGCCTGCTTACTGGTACCAGGATGAAGAAATTGTAGTTGGAGCATCCGAACGACCGGTCATTCAAACCACATTTAATGTTCCTTTTGAGAGTATTCATGAACTGAAGCCAGGACATGCGCTCATCATCAGGAAAAACGGGACCGTTTCTGAAGAAGTTATCAGAACTCCTGGCATACGAAAATCCTGTTCCTTTGAAAGGATATACTTCAGCCGGGGAACCGATATTGAAATTTACCAGGAGCGGAAACGCTTGGGACACCTGCTTACCGAAAGCATTCTCCGGGAAGTGGATCATGACCTTCATAATACAGTTTTCTCATATATCCCTAATACGGCTGCATCCGCATACTATGGGCTGGTTGAAGAACTGAACCGCATTTGCGATGAAGTGATCAAAGATAAGATCATGCAGGCCGGCAATTCGGTAACGCGTGAATTACTCAATGAAATATTCAGCCTGAAACCAAGGATCGAAAAGGTAGCTGTAAAAGATATCAAGTTACGGACCTTCATCACCCAGGATGCGCAACGCGATGACCTGGTGGCTCACATTTATGATGTTACTTATGGTACAGTCAGGCGTGGTCTTGACAACCTTGTAGTTATGGATGATTCCATTGTGAGGGGAACAACGCTTAAGCGCAGCATCATTCGAATCCTCGATCGGCTCGGACCTAAGAAAATAGTCATTGCTTCATCGGCTCCGCAAATCAGGTATCCTGATTGTTATGGTATTGATATGGCCAAAATCACCGACTTTATCGCTTTCCATGCCACCATTGAACTATTGAAGGATACCAAACAATCGAATATCCTGAATGAAGTGTATAAGAAATGTAAAGTACAGGAGAATGCCCCTAAAGAAGAAGTGATCAATCATGTAAAGGAAATATATGCTCCTTTTACGGATCAGCAGATTTCGGCCAAGGTATCACAACTGGTGACTCCGCCTAATTGTAAAGCGAAAGTTGCTGTCGTTTACCAGTCAATTGCCGATTTGCACGAAGCAATACCACAGCATACGGGCGATTGGTATTTTACCGGCGATTATCCGACTCCCGGAGGTAATAAGGTCGTAAACCGTTCCTTCATCAATTATATTGAAGGCCGGAATGAACGGGCGTATTAGCCGGGATCGTTATAAACTTTACCTACATTAAAAATCGCCTTGTTTTCAGCAGGGCGATTTAAATATCATGAGGGAAGGGAATACTTATTTTATGTGCCGGCTTATTTCTCCGGCAATGCTTGCCATTTCGTCAGCAGGGAGTTGTAGTTTCGGCTTGCTGAAATTGATATCATCCAAAGAGTTCATTGGCACTAGATGAATATGTGCGTGTGGCACTTCAAGCCCTATCACCGCTATTCCGACTTTTAAGCACGGTATTGACAGTTTCATTGCCCTGGCAATCTTCATTGCAAAGTGCCAGAAGTCCTTATAAAGTTCACCTTCCATATCGAAAATGTAATCCACTTCCTTTTTCGGGATAACCAGCGTATGCCCGGGCGCCAGGGGGCTGATGTCCAGGAAAGCAAAGAAATTATCGTCTTCAGCTACCTTGTATGAAGGGATTTCACCGGCAGCAATACGTGAAAAAAGGGTTGCCATAGCGTTGAAGTTTTGAATTTACCGGTCCATAATTTCAACAATTTCAAAAGTTATCTTCCCTGCGGGGATACATATTTCAGCAGTATCGCCGACTGATTTACCAAGTAAACCCTGGGCTATAGGTGAATTAACCGATAGTTTGGCCGATTTTATATCTGCCTCGTTCTCAGGAACCAATGTGTAGGTCATAACGGTATTTGTCTTCAGGTTCTTAATTTTGACGGTCGACAGGATCAGAACCCTGGTATTATCTAACTTGGATTCGTCAATGAGCCTGGCATTCCTGATAAGGTCCTGAACCTTGGAAATCCGCATCTCAAGCATACCCTGGGCATTCTTGGCAGCATCATATTCAGCATTTTCCGAAAGGTCGCCTTTATCACGCGCCTCGGCAATTTGTTGAGAAATACCAGGTCGTTCAGAATGAACGAGATGCTCCAACTCAAGTTTTAATTTCTCAAGTCCTTCTTTCGTATAATACTTAATGTCAGTCATAATGCGGGCGTTGTGAAGTTCTAAAATAAGTGAAAAAGACCCTTTGAAAAAGGGTCCTTTTTGAATTTGAATTTTCGGGAACAGGTGTTATCCCTGAATCCGTTGTCCTAGAAACTTAATCGGGCAGCTATGCAGTGTGAACCCTGGAATGGATCAGTTGCCCTGTACGAATAATCAACTGAGAAAACCGAACCTTTTTCCTTGTTAAGCGGAACCTGCACAGTTATTCCGGCGCTGGGTCCTGTGAAAACTGAAGTACGTGCTGTTTTGCTGGTGATTCCTTCTTCGTAAGTATAGGCACCACGCAGCATCAGGTAGTTTTTAAGTGCGTATTCACCACCTATTACATATTGGTCCTTGCCAAAGGAATTGGAGATAAAGGCGCCGGCTAAACTAAAACTGTGCATTTCGCTGAAGATGAATTTGTAGGATGCGCCAATGTTTAATTGGGATGGAAGCTCAAAATCGGTCGGCCGCTGCTGAAGGGTAAAACTGCTGGTCTTGCCTGGCAATAAAGAACTGATCGAAAATCCATCTCCTTTAAATCGCATGGTTGGTCCGATATTCTTCAGTGAAATACCGAATTTGATATTCTCTTTGTCACCGGTAACATATTGAATACCTGCATCAAGAGCAATACCGCTTACACTTAAATCACTGGTCGATTCAGAGATAACTTTAATATTGAATCCACCATAGATACTGTTCGAAAAAGCCTTGGCGTAAGCGACATTAATATTCATGTAGTTAGGGGTAAAATTTCCCAGTCCACCTTCAGGTTGTGATTCTGTTGTAATGGGCAGGTCACCGAAGTTCAGCGACATAATGGCTATTCCAAGCACACCTGATTCTCCTACTTTTTGAGCCAACCCAAAGGTATTGATATTTATTTCGGAACCTTTGAGCCATTGTGTATGACTGAAAATAAGCTCTGTTTTAGGCGTAAATGCTAATCCTGCAATGTTGGTATACATTGCTTCCAGTCCATAGCCGTTTGAAACATTCACACCTCCCCAGCCCGAACTGCGGGCCCAGGGATTGATGAGTAATTCAGAAGCACCGGCCTGGCCTGAACGGTCTTTATTACCGGCAAATGTGGCAAGCGGAAGGGCTAAAATCCCAGCCAGGAGTATTGCAAGAGTTGACTTATAAATGTTTTTCATACTCAGTCTTTTAAAAGTTATTACCTGTGAGTTTCCTCCTGTCTAGAATCCGTTGAAGTCAGGTTGCCGGAGTGCTCCGAACCATTTAATGACTTTATCACCAACACCGGGAACCTTAACATGGATGATATATACACCCCCGGCAATCGGAATACCTGCCGAATTGTTCAAATCCCAGTCAATATAAGTTTTCGATTCATCTTTGTTAAAAGTACGGATCAGAGCTCCACCGGTGGAATAAATCGACACGGTGCATTTCTGAGGCAGGTTAACGATCTTTATACGCTTATCTGACTGGTCAACCTCGTATTCTGCATAACCTTTATATGGGTTAGGCACCACATTGATTTTGTCCAGGTCACTTACAGCTTTAGCCGAAGAATCCTGTACCGTGGCAACGCCCTTAGTACTGAATAAATACATAGGCCAGAACTTGTTGGCGTTATGAGCTGATGCAAATTCACCGGTCAGCGGTGCTGAGAAATAGCGGCCGTAAGGTTTGGTTACACGGAGTTTTACAGTAATATCAGTTGATAACCAGGTGAAATTCGGATTTGCAATAGGAATACTTACCCACATGACATTAGAGTAGAGATAAGCTCTTAACTGCTGTGCATAAACTGGAACTGTAAATACACGGTTCATTTCCTTAACAAAATGAAAGCCGGCATCATAAGCGGGAGAATTGATATCTTCCGCTTTTATCGGAAGACTAGGCGAAAGAGAAATGCGTTTATCCTTGTCAGAGATATGTGCCATTACATATATGTAATGTTTGCCTCCAAAAACGACCTTACTGCCAGCATCAATTAAAGTTGAAGTAGGATTGAAAAGCATATCATTCCCGTTTTCATTCACCAGATGTGAATCTTCACCGAAAACAATATTCAGCCGTTCCCCGGTTTCTATATTAATTGCATATCCCGGGAACCAACCCATACCGTAAGCCGATATATAATCAGAATTTAAGCCGGGATCGCTGCTTACCACATTAGTGTCACCATCCTGGTTTACCGAACGGTGTTTTCTCAGGTCAAACTGTTTTGCGCCTCCTTCGCCAAGGCCAAGGTAGGGGCACATCTCGATCACCCCGCAACGGGTCCACTTCGATTTATCTGATGTAAAAACTACATCGATACTTGCCAGATCAGTAAAGAAATTGGCGTTTCTTGACAGCTTTGCTATAGGCTTCGCGTAAGAAGGTCCTGCTGTATCTTGCGCAGCTGATGCAGTTAGCATGTAAGGAGCCCAGGTTCCGCCAAGGAGTTTTTCATAATTTTGTTCAGGGTCATAGGGCTTATCCGGTGCATCCCAGTCATTGATCCTGGCATCAGGATCGGCCGCAGAAGCAACCTGAGTACCTGAACGTATCCAGTTAAATGATCCTCCCCCGTCAACATCATTAAGGAATCTGAGCCAGTTGCTGGTCAAATCGGCATAGGAAATACTTCCCCCTAATACACCGTTATCGGGTAATATAGGTGAATAATCATCTATCCACTTATTTGTAGAATAATGTTGACCTGTCCGGTAAATACCCGGGTATAAGGTCTGGTTCAGAGATATAGAAAGACCCAGGTTAATAAACATTTGTTCGTTCTGGATGTCGATCGTAGAATCCGATTTATACACTGTACCTTCAGAGTCGATAAGTTTCCAACGGGTGGTGGGCATAAGCGTATCAAATATACCTGTCGGCACCCTTATATTGAACATTGAATCCAATGCAACTGTATAGGTATTATCCTTAACATTAAGCGGGTCAATTACCTTTACATTGATAGGGCCTTTTCCTAGTTTATACTTGAGATCATATGCAATAGGATAATTGGTGCTGCCATAAACGTTTACCGAATCAGCAGGTTTTTTACTCATGATTTCAGCAATCGTCTCTTCGGAAAGATCAAGGAAATTACCTCCGTTACCTTGTCCGGCAATCCTGGTAATTACAACTCCGTCATCATAGTTACTAACCGGTGCAACTGGTCCAATGGGAACATGGGGAATACCCGTATAAACTTTAATGTTCTTACGGCCAGGAAGGTAAGGCTGCTGTTGTCCGTTTAGGTTTTCACCAACGGTCGGAATATAAGTTTTATAATTGTTATAGGCATAAGCAACTGCCAGGTAGTAATACTGGATATGATTTACCAGGTCGCCTCCGGTAAAAGCATCTTTTTTCAACGAAAAGGAATGCTTGATGCCCAGGTTGCTGCCATTCACTTCTTCGACGGGAACGCTGGCCCCGAGTGTAAGGTCGTAATTGAAGTTGATAACGCGGGAAACATTGTTCTTGATATCGCATTGGAAAACCAGACGTGCCAATTGATTGTTTTTGATATCAGCAATAGTAACATCAGAGTTTAATAGCTGGTAAACCTGGTATCCTTCGAAACGGTAATAAGGATCCCATACTTCACCTGGAGGTGGCTGGATACGAGGGTCAAGTTCCTTATATCCTTCGTGGAAGTTGGTACCGGCATCGTTGGCTTTACGGTTGGTAATGTATATCAGGAGCTCATTGTTAAGTTCACGGATCGTAAGGTCAGGAGCATTGGGACCTGAAATAACCTTGAAGCAGTTGTCGAATAACATCTGGCATTTATCATCAACTGATTGAAGCAGTTTAACTGAGGCCAGCGGACCTCCTGAAGAAGCGCGAGCCCATGGAATACCAACTGTAATGTAATTTACAGCGCCTGGTTCCAGAGTAAAGGGACCGGCAGATTCCATAAAACGACGGTCATTTGGCAGATTCCCTGCCGATACTTCTGTCCAGTTATTGATTGAGGGATCCGGTGCAATTCCCCTGGTTCCCCAGTTGCAGATATCCGACTCACCCGGGAACATAAAGTAACAGGGAGGCCCTGTGGTAACTCCGGGTGCTGCGTGGGCATTGGCTCCATATACCATCTGAGTGTTATCCTTCCATATCCCGCGGAGGAAATTGTAGTACTCCGGTGCGATTTCAGGATCGGTCATGTACCAGGGCACACCGGAATTGTTGTTATTATGGTAAACAAACCGGCGCATTCCGAAGCGTTCGTCATCAACAATGCCGTTTCCGAAATTAACGCCGTTTATAGCTGCGGCATTAACAAAAACATTCATAGAGTCTTTAGGCCTGCCAAGCGAATCAACTGTGTAAGCAAGGTTTTGCATAGTAGAGTCCTGTAAAACAATATTGCAATTACTGAAGTATGAAGGCCCTTGCAATATTTTACCGGAAGCGTCATATACTGGTTTGAAGGATGGATTGTCGTACCCGTCAGGATCAAGATAGGGACCCTGGAAAAAGTCGACTCCAATAGCCGGAGGCTGGTCACCATAAGCCCAAACCTGGCCTGTTCCATCTTTCGGAGTTCCGTTGTAGCAATAACCAAGACCGCGCATTACGTCACAACCAACATAATCATCATTGGCATAGCCAAGATCAGTGTCAACCCACTGGCTGAAATAAGTGTTGGTAAGACGGTATGTTGAACGGTTGATAATTTCATAACTGTAAAAAGTCATGTCATTAATCTGATCATTTGTGGCAAATGCAAATGCTTGTGCCCTGATTTCGAGCCCGATAGGCTGGCCTTTTGTTTCGGTATGGATATTTCCTTTATCGTTGAACACCCACCACAAGGTTGCATCTCCTTTAATAACCTGGTCGACCATTATTCCGTTTCCTTCGGCTGTAGGTGTTTTGGTATGGCAAAGTTCATTGCTTATATCATAATATGGATAGTCTCCTTTTGTAGGATCATAAAAACCATCCTTGTCCCTGTCAAAAAACGGCGCCAGGAAATAACTCTGCCCTTTCGAAACATCGCCATGAGCTGGCCAGTTCAGGATGGATGCCGGGATCTGGTAATTAGGGTTGGTTGTGGGATCATCGAACCATGCGTTGAAGTCATCCACTTCAGGACGGGTCATGTAAAACATTTTATCATAAGCAGCGCAGGTTTCCGGATCAATAGCCGCTGTACCATCAACGGTAAGAGGGCCTGGCCAGAAGTCGATACC
>JANXXZ010000197.1 GCA_025350385.1 Bacteroidales bacterium | reverse complement strand
TCAATGGCCTACGAATATTCATTCCAGGATACCCTGCTGGTTGTAAATCCCTTCTTCACATTTCCGAAATCGGACGGAATGCATTACCAGACCACCGACCTCATTATTGGAATACCTGTAAAAACAACGGTTCTTATTGATGAACACCTGGACTGGAGGGTAAATTTCAGGGAAATGGACCAGGATGTAAGAGAAGGGGGTGAATTTATCATGACTTCTTCGGGGCTTAAGCTTAAAAATCCGCCTAAGCCGGTATCGGACACAATTCAATAGAATTTGATTCAGGTTGAATAATCATCGGAACAGCTTACTATAAAGTGGGAGAGTATCCCACTTTTTCTTTGTGATACTTTGTGCATACTTCGTGACCTTTGTGGTTCAATAAATTAATTTTACCACGAAAGAACACAAAGGGTTTCACAAAGCTGCACAAAGGGTATTCATGCTGGTTCTGAATTATTATATATAGATTTTTCTAGATGTATTGTCGTTTGGCTATATTTGCATATTACAGGTCGTTAAAATACCTGGATTTTGCTCAGCATGGAACCAGTTAAAGCCTATATCCCTAAAAACTCCATCCGGATTGTAACAGCCGCCTCCCTTTTCGACGGGCACGATGCCGCTATCAATATCATGCGCCGTATCCTGCAAAGTACGGGAGTGGAGGTGATCCACCTGGGTCATGACCGTTCGGTACAGGAAATCGTGGATTGCGCGGTACAGGAAGATGTACAGGCCATTGCCATAACCTCCTACCAGGGCGGGCATATGGAATATTTCAAATACATGTACGATCTGCTGAAGGAAAGAGGATGCGGGCATATCCGGATTTTCGGGGGTGGCGGAGGAGTGATCCTGCCGGAAGAAATAGAAGAACTCCAGGAGTATGGGATTGCCCGGATCTATTCGCCTGACGATGGCCGGCACATGGGACTGCAGGGAATGATCAACGACCTGGTTGAAAAAATTGATTTTCCTACCGGGAAGAACTGTAAGATAACTGTTGCGGATATCCGGAAACGGGATTACCATTCTATCGCACAACTCATTTCGGCAGCCGAAAACCATCCTGCCGAAATCAAAGAAGTATTGAAAGAACTCAAAACCGGTTGTGCCTCTTCATTAACTCCCATACTGGGTGTAACAGGCACAGGCGGAGCGGGTAAATCATCACTGCTTGATGAATTGGTAAGGAGATTCCTGGCCGATTTCCCTGAAAAAAGCCTGGCCATCATTTCGGTGGATCCTTCGAAGCGTAAGTCGGGCGGAGCCTTGCTCGGTGACCGTATCCGAATGAATGTCATTGACAATCCGCGGGTTTATATGCGTTCACTGGCTACCCGCCAGGCCAACCTGGCTCTTTCGAAATACATGCGCGAAGTGCTCTGCATCGTGAAAAACGCCGGTTTCGACCTGGTGATCCTCGAAACCTCGGGTATCGGCCAGTCGGATACCGAAATAACCGATTTCAGCGATGTTTCCATGTACGTGATGACGCCTGAATTCGGGGCTCCCACGCAGCTGGAAAAGATTGACATGCTTGATTTTGCCGATATCGTAGCCATTAACAAATCAGATAAGCGCGGTGCATTGGACGCACTTCGGGATGTCCGTAAGCAGTTTGCCAGGAACCGGATGCTCTTCGAGGTGAAACCGGAGGAGCTGCCAGTTTTTGCTACTATTGCTTCCCAGTTTAATGATCCCGGGGTGAACCGGCTTTACCAATCGCTCATTGAAACCCTGAATCAAAAACCGGGGGTTTCGTTTCCGGTTACATTCCAGGCTAAAGATGAAACAGAATACAGGCCGGGAATCATACCGGCTAAAAGGATTCGCTACCTTTCCGAGATTGCAGAAACGGTAAGAGGGTACAACAAATGGACGGAAGAGCAAGCTGGATTAGCCAGGAGGCTGTATGGGCTGCATCTTGCCATTGGGGAGCTCTCAGGTAAATTTGATAATACGGCTTCGGAACTTGCGACAAGGGGACAAGGGGAAGGGGAGAAAGGGAGAGGGGGTGAAGGGGAGACTGATTCTGCTTTGCAATTGATCAAAGCCTTAAAGAAACTGTACAAAGATCTTGAACAGCAGCTGGAACCGGCAAACCGGAAGATCCTGGATTCATGGGAACAGAAAATCCGGTCTTTCAAAAGAGAATTTTATTCTTACAAGGTTCGCGATAAGGAGATCAAGGTTGAGACGCATACGGAATCGCTTTCGCATCTTAAGATTCCAAAGATAAGCCTGCCGAAGTATAATGACTGGGGCGATATCCTGAAATGGAACCTCCGCGAAAATATTCCCGGGGAGTTTCCTTATGCTGGTGGAGTTTATCCCTTCAAGCGCGAAAATGAGGATCCGACCCGCATGTTTGCCGGGGAAGGCGGGCCTGAACGGACCAACAAACGCTTCCATTATGTTTCCTACGGTCTGGCAGCCAAACGGCTCTCCACGGCATTCGATTCGGTAACACTTTATGGCGCCGATCCTGAGATAAGACCCGATATTTACGGGAAAATCGGGAATGCCGGCGTTTCCGTGGCCTGCCTCGATGATGCAAAGAAACTCTATTCAGGATTCAATCTCTGCAACCCTTCCACTTCTGTCAGCATGACCATTAATGGCCCGGCTCCGACTATGCTGGGGTTTTTCATGAATGCCGCCATCGACCAGCAATGCGAAATCTACTTACGCAAACAGGGACTTGCCGAAGAAACAGAGAATAAAATAAATACGAGCTATAAGAAACTCGGGATAAAACGGCCCTCGTACCAGGGAGAGCTTCCGAAAGGGAATGACGGGCTGGGATTACTTCTTCTCGGTACCACAGGCGACCGGGTGTTGCCTGACGAAGTTTACCAAAAGATCAAGGCCGACACGATCTCGAAAGTCCGTGGCACCCTGCAGGCGGATATCCTGAAGGAGGACCAGGCGCAAAATACCTGTATTTTCAGCACCGATTTCGCGCTGAGGCTCATGGGTGATGTGCAGGAGTATTTCAACCTTAACAAGGTGAGGAATTTTTACTCGGTCTCCATTTCGGGTTACCATATTGCCGAAGCCGGCGCCAATCCCATCACCCAGCTGGCCTTTACGCTGGCCAACGGGTTCACCTACGTGGAGTATTATGCTTCACGCGGCATGGATATCAACCAGTTTGCCCCCAACCTTTCCTTTTTCTTTTCCAACGGCATCGATGCCGAGTATTCCGTGCTGGGCCGGGTGGCCCGCCTCATCTGGTCGAAGGCGATGAAAGGACTTTACAAAGCCGATTCCCGTTCACAGATGCTGAAGTACCATATCCAGACATCCGGTCGTTCACTGCATGCCCAGGAAATTGATTTCAACGATATCCGCACCACCCTGCAGGCATTATACGCCATTTACGACAATTGTAATTCCCTGCATACCAACGCCTACGACGAGGCAATCACTACTCCTACCGAGGAATCCGTCCGCCGTGCCATTGCCATCCAACTGATCATTAACCACGAACTGGGCCTGGCAAAAAACCAAAACCCGCTCCAGGGTTCATTCATCATTGAGGAACTAACCGACCTGGTGGAGGAAGCCGTTTTATCCGAATTTGACCGTATCAACGAACGGGGAGGCGTATTGGGCGCCATGGAAACCATGTACCAACGGGGTAAAATCCAGGAAGAATCGCTCTACTACGAAAACCTGAAACATAACGGGCAGCTTCCCATCATGGGAGTTAACACTTTTCTATCTTCGAAGGGCTCTCCCACCGTTCTGCCGGGCGAAGTAATCCGCTCCACCCAGGAAGAAAAGGATTATCAGGTACAGATGCTTGCCAGCCTCCACGCCACCTGGCAAAATGAAAGCGCCGGGAGCCTTGAAATGCTTAAAAAAGCAGCCATCACAGGCAGCAACCTGTTCGAGGGACTCATGGAAGCGGCGAAATACTGCTCACTTGGGCTGATCTCGAAGGCGCTGTTTGAGGTAGGGGGACGGTATAGGAGGAATATGTGAAAAGTGGTGCTATATCTATGAAGGAGGCAATTTGATTTAAGAATATTGATTAACGATTTTAGAATGTTAAAGGGGTTGCTAAGGCAGGTTCTTACTTCTGAAATCGAAATTCGTTATTCGTTATTTTTTTCAATAATTTGTCTGGAACATTAAGCAATCAAGCAATTGCTGAAGGAAAACCTAAAAATACATTTGCCGCAGCAGATCTCAAAGGCGTTGTTTAATGCAGGAGAATAGTACTAAAAAATATGTAAGGAAAGGCAGAAATTATATTGCTGAATATCCCTTGCTAAATATTGAGCTTTACTAAAATTTTGTAACTTTGAGTTAATTAGGTATTCCATTATGAGCAATATTAAACTCATTAGAAGAAGTCAAATAAGGGGGGTATGGAACGAAGCTGATGAAAAATGGCTTTTCGTTATTTGTGATTTAGTGTCGGTATTGACGGATAAACCCAATCCTCCAAATTACATAAATAAAAAGAACAAGAGAGATTTTAACCTCTCTGAAGGTGGCAACAAACTGTAATAGATCATTCGATTGAGTTACCGGGTAGCAGGCAATGATTGAATTTTACAAGAACACATTGAATAAGAGTACAATTACATGATTGCAATTAAAGTAAGAAAAATGCTTGTGATACCATTATGAAGCCCTAGAATCATGACCATTGAAAAGAATTTTCAAAATATAATTATTCCCATAAATAAAGTAAAATATGGTACAATAAAAAGATAAGATTTGTTAAGCTGTTAAATTATATCAGATATAAAAAATAAGGATAGATTTAAAAGAACTCGATTAAAATTGACGGACAGTATAAGAATAAGTGAAAGAAGGACTTAAATAAAAACTCGAAATAAGATTATCGTGGTTTGGAATGTCTAAATTTGCCAAATGAAGAATATTGAATGAAAAATTCTGATATTTCATTTATTAGTAATATAAATAAGGTAGGTATGCAAAAGGGCATATCGAAGGGCTTAGTATTTGTATCCGACCTTTTAGAAGAAAATTTAGATTTTTCGGAAAGAATTGCTCTAGAGAACGCGAAATCTGTTGATGCTGATGCGGTGTATTTCAGGAAATTCCCAAATGAGGAAAGAACCCCGATTCCTCAAATTTACATTTTTGATTACACGACATCAGAAAGAAAGCAAATTTGGCAACTTCATAAAGAGGTATGGAGTAATGGCATTGTTCGAATTTTCTATATAATCACTAAAACCCAAGTTAAAATATTCAATGCAGCTGAACCAATTGAAAGGAAAAATGATGGTTCATTTGACAAGCAACCATTCAAGATACTAGATATAGTATCAACTGCACACGAAGAATTTGCTCAGTACTCTGCAGAATTATTTGACAGTGGAACATTTTGGGAGCTTCATAGTAATACTTTTAGGGTAAATCAAACAGCATATGAAAAACTAATTGTTGAGCTAAAGAATGCTCGTAATGTCTTCCTTAAAAAAATAAAGCTTTCTAAAGCAACAGCAAATAAGCTGCTTGTTTTAAGCATCTTGATAAAATATTTGGAAGAACGTCAGGAAACTGATGAGGAAGGCATAATATCTAAAGTCTTCAGCGATAATTTCTTTAATACTTTAGAATTGGGTTATTCAGATAGCCTTATTTCTGTAATTAGAAAAGGCAAATTATTAAAGCTTTTCGAAATACTAGGTTCTCATTTTAATGGAAAAATCTTCTTTTTAGACGATACAACTATAAGAGAAATTGAAGCAAAACAAAATGAATTAGAATATTTAGCGGCTTTTCTATCAGGTAAAATTGATAATGAGAATTACGTATTTTGGGACTTATATTCCTTCAACCATTTACCTGTCGAGTTAATAAGTAGCGTTTATGAAGAATTTTTGGAAGAAGAAAAGGGAGTTGTTTATACTCCTCCATTCTTGGTAAATCTTTTGATTGATGAATGCATGCCCATTAGTAGTAACCCCCCTGTGGACTTTAAACTATTAGACCCAGCTTGCGGCTCAGGAATTTTTCTCGTATCAGCTTACAAACGTTTAATTTCGTGGTGGCGTATCCATCATTTTAACAGAACGGGAAAATGGATCAGACCCAATAGAGAGCATCTTGATAATTTAAAGAAAATATTATTAAATAGTGTTTTTGGAGTTGAAATAAAAAGTGAAGCTGTCGATCTTACTATTTTTAGCCTAAGCCTTGCTCTATGTGATATTTTGTCTCCAAAAGTTATATGGAATGATTTGCGGTTCGATGATCTTTCTAACAATATCCAATATGTGCCTGATTTCGGATTTTTTAAATGGTTAGGCGCAATTTCAGGGAATAAATTTGACCTTATTATTGGCAACCCTCCATTCATCGAATATAACAGTGATGAGTATAGAAAGTTGAAAAATGATTGTCACCTTGAATTGCCAAAAGATATTCCACAAAACCAAAGCGCATTACTCTTTCTGCAACAAGCAATGCCATTAGTTAAACCTGATGGAAGAGGTAAAGTATGTTTAATATTACCAGCTGGCCCATTGCTTTACAATAATTCTGATAATACAATAAATTTTCGGCATAATTTTCTAAGCGAATACAATATTCCACAAATAATAGATTTTACCCTAATTAAACCTTTTAATAAAAGGAAGAGCCAGAAAGACACTTCAATTGCGACTGTAGCACTTTTTGCAGAGAATTCGAGACCCAAAAAAGAAGGTATTACACATATAGTTGCAAAAAAACTTACTATTAGTAGAGAAAAGCAATATTTCGAATTCGACCATTATGACTTTCATTCAGTGAGCCTTCAACAAGCCCTTAATAACAAATTTGTATGGAAAGCAAATCTTTTAGGAGGAGGTAAACTCCAACTTTTAATTGAAAGGCTGAGTAAAATAAGGACATTGGGGGAATTCCTCACTTCTAAAAAGAAAAACTTTAATTGGGATTATGGCGACGGTTTTATTCCGGGAAAAGATGACCATCTCCTTGTGGATAACGATTTAATAAAAGGAAAAGGCAAATATGTTAAAGCTCCATTTTTAACAGGACGAGATTTTTTCGAACCGGAAAATTTTAATGATAAAGGAATAACCAAGTTTGATAAAATTCAAAAAGAATATTTTCAGTGGCCACGTCGGGAATCAATATTTACTGCGCCTTTGTTGGTTATCAAGAAAAATTTAGGTACAGATTCTATTCCTATGGAATTATTTGAGCGCAGAAATATTGCATATAAGAATGAAGTTTTTGGAATTCATTCTACAGATGTTCTATGTCTTAAAGACTTAATGAATACCTATAAGGATAAAAATCTTTTCCGCTTTTACTTACTAACAACAAGTGGGCGGGCTGGTATTAGTCGTTCAATTAAAACATATATTCAAGAGGATATATTAAACCTTCCATATCCTGAAAATAAAGAAGATCTGGAATTGTCCAGATCCGAGAGTATTGTTGTTAATGATGCCCTTGAATATTATTTCGAATACCTTAGCAAGGATTCTGGCTTTAAAATTCAAAAAGATGCAAATCTTACTGAACTGATACAGTTTGGCGATTCCTATTGTTTTTCACTTAATTCGATTTACAAGGATAAAGAAAAACAATTTCATGCCCAAAATATATATGCTACTGAACAGTTTTTTATTTATGTTTTTCATTATGGTTTAGACAATAATCATGAATTATTAATCCAAAGTGCTCCTAACGAAATTGAGAAAATAAAAAGTCTCTTGGTTAAACAAGTGGGCTATAACTATAGTATCAATAAAACCCTTTGCTTATATGATGGGGACTTAACTTATTATATAAAACCTAAAGCTTTAAAATATTGGTTATGCTCAGTGGCTTTACGAGATGCGGACGAAACTTTTGAGGATTTGATTCATACAAGATATAGAAATGCTAGCAAATAAAAAATCAAAATATCCAGGAAGCATTCCTCAGCATCAAATCCGGCAAAACATTGAGATTGATGAACTATTGGTTTTTTTAGAAGACAATCTTATTCTTTTTCAACATAAATACTTCAAGCAAGATATACAAACTGAGCCAAGATTAAATGAAAAATTGGAGTTGTTGTTGCAGCATCAGTCACGCATGGGTGATCGACCATTTATGTTTAAAGGAGAAAAGCTAAATGAAGACCATCCATTACGCAAAGTTGATATAGGAGTAATGATTTCGCAAAAGGATCGCTATGAAGAAAACGCCTTTTTTTCAATAGAGTGTAAAAGATTGCCAACACCGGGGCATGTTCGCGAAAAAGAATATGTGTCTGGAAATCTTGGTGGCATTGAGCGTTTTAAAAGAAGCCTTCACGGGGAAACGTCATCACAGAATGCTATTGTAGCTTATGTGCAATTAAATGATTTTGAATTTTGGCATAAAAAAATAAATGAATGGATAGAAGAGCAGATTGTCTTAAATATAGACGAATCAATCAATTGGCAAAGAAAAGACACTTTAATCAATTTGTGTAATTATACAAGACCTGAAATTGCTAAATATATTTCAAATAATCATAGGGTAGTTAATAATGATGAAATAAAACTTTATCATTTATGGATCAAACTATTTTGAATACCATATTAGCAGGTTGATATATCAAATGTCTATTATATAGTTTACCCATTAATATCCAACATGCTGGAAAACCCTCTTCAATTTACTATCAATCTGTTTGAGGGTAACCAAAGATATTAAACAGCTGATTTCCTTCTCCATCAAATGGAATCTCATTCCTTCGGCAACCTACCCTGTGCCTGTCTTTCCAGCATCCAGCCGGGATACTCGGGGGTAAGGGCGCTGATGCTGTCCAGTTGCTGCGTTTCATCCGGTGTAAGTTCCAGTTTGGTAGCGGCAATATTATCCAGCATTTGTTCCTGCTTTTTAGCACCGATAATAATGCTGGTAACTGCCGGTTTCTTCAGGATATAGGCCAGGGCTACCTGTGCAGCCGAAACCTTGTGAGCGGAACCAACCTGCAGCAGCACATCAATAATATCATAGGCTTTTTCCTTGTTAACCGGTGGAAAATCAAAGGTATCGCGGCGGCTGTCGCCGGCAACCTCGTTGTTCCGGGTAAATTTTCCTGAAAGGAATCCCCCGGCCAGCGGGCTCCAGGGCATGATTGCCAGCCCTTCGCTGAGGGCAAGCGGCACCAGTTCACGCTCCACGTCGCGGGAGGCAATGCTGTAATAATTCTGCATGGCCACAAATTTGGTCCAGCCCATCTTTTCGGCGATACCATTGGCCTTGGCCACCATCCATGCCGGGTGGTTGCTGATACCGAGGTAACGCACCTTACCTGAACGCACCACGTCTTCGAGCCCGCGCATGGTTTCTTCAAGCGGGGTAATGGGGTCCACACTATGGATATAGAGCAGGTCGATATGGGAAAGGTTGAGGCGTTTCAGGCTGTCGTCCACCGAATCGGCAATGTGAAGCCTCGAAAGTCCCACCTGGTTGGCGCCGCTGCCCATGCGTAACCGCAGTTTGGTTGCGATCACAACCTGCTGACTGGAGATTCCCAGGCTGCCAAGTGCGTTGCCCAGCATGGATTCCGATAATCCCTCGGAATAGGCATTGGCCGTATCGATAAAATTAATACCGCTGTCGATGGCGGTTTTGGTCAGCTTGTTTACTTCATCTTGCGGCAGTTCGCCGATTGATTTCCAGTAGCCTTTCCCGCCAAATGTCATGGTGCCGAGGCACAGCTCCGAAACAAGGACGCCTGTTTTACCTAGTTGGTTGTATTTCATATTGGTTTAGTTGGAATAATAGGTTGGTCCATTCCGAAAAATTGTATCCGAACTTTCGCGCAAAGCCGCAAAAGCCGCAAAGATTATAATTTCAACACTTTACAACCTTGAATGCTTCGCGTCCAGGCGTGACATACTATTTTTTGGAGTAGGTTCATAATAAAAAACCGCAATTGATAGTTGCTTTAAGAACGTTTAACGGCGCCGAATGTTTGAAATTTAACATTATTCAATCATCTAAACAAGACAACCACATATACCAAACGGCGTCGTTACAGTTATTCTCCAGATCATTAGACATCATCTCTTTTAACGTTCAAAAATAATCGGCAAAGGGTTGATAATGAGTGTGTTTTGTCCGGTTGTCATACGATTGGCCTTTAGGAAAGGGAATGCCTTAGTGCCGCTTGCTAAGGCAGAGATATAGAATTTGACCAGCTTCCTGCTTCTCCATTAACCTTGGAGAATAACTCCATTTGTTATTTATTCAGGAAAAACTTACTGGATATACGTTCTCCGCCGATCAGGATAGTTGATTAGTTTTTTCGGTGACCAGAATAAACCATATACAGATTGATGATAATGTGATCCCCGGAGGCGTTATTAAGATATTCTTCCAACAAAATATAGAAATTGTATGCCATCTTTCGACTGTGACAGACAGCATACCCTATAAATTATTCAACTGATAAAAGAAAAATTTATTCGTTCAAAGCGACATTTACAGCTGAGGCTTCAAAATGAATCACCACCTCTTTTCCTTCATGCAAACTCAGATCATTCAACGCCGATACAGTAGTGCTTACATGCACCGGAATGCCTATATCAACCATGATATCAACACCGGCTCTGGAGGAAGCAATATCGGTGATCCTGCCTTTAAAATTGTTCAGGGAATTGCCGATTCTGCCCTCTGTTGAAATGGAAAAATCCTCTCCCCGGAGTATCATATATCCTTCTCCACTAAAGGTTTTTTTATCAGAAACAATATTGATTTCCTTCCCTGCGCTGGCAATACATCCTGATTCAGTTTCGGTTACGCTGACCTTGAAAAAATTCTGAATTCCAACAAAGTGGGCGACAAATTCTGAACGGGGAGAGCTGAAGACTTCTCGAGGCGTTCCTGTCTGTAGAATCCTGCCATCATGGATAACTGCGACCCGGTGGGCCAGCGAAATTGCCTCATCGAAATCATGAGTCACATGGACTATGGTCTGTCCTTCCCGGTTCAGTT
>JANXXZ010000155.1 GCA_025350385.1 Bacteroidales bacterium | reverse complement strand
TAAAGGATAATAAAGCATTAAGCAACAAAACAGGAAAAATATTTGTTTAATGTTGTTCACTTAAAGGCAGGATGGTTTAAATTAGTCGTAAAAATAGTGTTTTCGCACATATTTGAGTGAACCTTATCCTACAGTCTGATTAAATTTATCCTTTTACTCTTGATTGATAGCTTCCCCGGGCAGCTGGGAAGTTTTTAAATGAAAATAATTGGAACTGAAGAACATAAAATAAGGTATATAGTGTGGCTTCATCCTTGAATCTGAAACATGTACCCAAATATCTGCAATATTGAATCTCATTAACATGTCAATTCCCTGAACAGTTATTTTGAAAGGTAATGTTTTAGCAAATTGTAGAATACAATTCAGGTGATAAACTCAAACCAGGTGAAGGTTCCATGTTCCGGGTGCCGGGTTCCAAAGCCAGATTAAAATTATGCACTTACAAAAAAATGCTTGAATATAAAAAAAACTGAAGTTGGCAGTTGGAACCTGGCACTTGGTACTTCTTTTAGAAAGCATTAACCTACAATATATTAAATCACAACTTTTTGAAATAACATAATTCTCTGAATACGATCTTACAACCCGAAACTTAAACGAATCCGTATGATTTACCCAAAAAAAGTTACCATTGGCGACATTACCGTAAGGGATGGATTTCAGCATGAGGAAAAATATATTCCCACGGCGGCCAAGCTATGGCTAGCAGAGCAGTTGATACTTGCGGGGTTCAGGCACATTGAGGTCACCAACCTTGGCAATCCTTCCGGGATGCCGCAGTTCAGGGATTCCGATGAATTGCTGAAAAAAATCGGTTCAAGTAAACTGGTGAGTCATCTGTTGCCGGAAGTGAGTCTCACGGCTGTTACGATTCGCGAAAAAGCCATTGAACGGGCTATCCAGGCGAAACTGGAAGGCTGGGGCCCGGACCGCATTTTACTGATGGTTTCCACCAGTGAATCCCATCATAGGAAAAACTCTGGTTTATCACTGGATGAATACTGGAAAATGGCCGAAAAATATATTCCATTGGCAAAGGACTCCGGTTTGAAGGTAAACGGGACGGTGAGTACGATCTGGGGCTGCCCGATCGAAGGCCCTACCAAGATGGAAAAGGCTGTGGAATTTGCCCAGCGCTGGTTCGAAATCGGCGCCAGCGATGTGGAACATGCCGACCATGACGGCTCCGCCTCGCCCGACAGGGTGTACCGGTATTATTCCATGTTGCTGGATAAGATTCCGCGTCCCGAAAAACAAATCGTCCATTTTCATACTACCCGTGGCTGGGGACTTGCCAACGTTCTGGCTGCCTTGCAGGCTGGCATGACCAACTATGAATCAACTATGGGTGGCATCGGCGGACAACCGGCCAATTTCGTGGATGGCGTTCCGGTTGCAGGCACAGGAGCTTATTATTACGCCGATCCTGGAATTACCGGCCTGGTTCAGACAGAAGATATGGTGGTAATGATGGATGAAATGGGTATTGATACCGGCCTTGATATCGAAAAAGTCCTGGAGATAGGCCGCAATGTGGAAAAGATCGTGGGCCGGAGGCTACGGTCGGAGACTATACATACGGGTCGGATACCCAAGTCGTTGACAGGCAGGGGATAGTGCTAGAGTGAAAACCACAGAGAATCACATAAGGCACATAGCATAGAGAACCCTGGAGTTATTCCATTCATTCTCTCCCCTCACGCCCTCTCCTTGTCCCCCGGTCTCCCGGTCCCCTTGTCTCAATTACTTCCACGCCCCCAGTATCAAACCCGCAATGGTGAATCCAACTGCCATATAACCCCCGTTGATCGCCATATAGCGCCAGGTACGTGATTCATACAGCGCGGTGAGGATCATGGCCATAGCAACCCATCCAAACCCTGTAAGGAAACCATACAATGCCCCGGTGCCAGCCGTTGTTTCAGGACTGCTGACAAAGAATGCCAGGTTGGTTACTATAATAAACGTTAAAAGGAACGTAAGGGACATGATTTTTAACATGTTTGGCTTTTTAATGGTGTCGGGGTTAATGTTCAGTTCTTTCATCCAGGCCTTTGCGAAAAAGACCGGAGAATACCAGAGAGCCCCGATGGCATAAAAAGCAATAGTAGCGGCCACAACAGCCAGCCAGTTTATTGAGGAAGGATTCATAGCCTTATGATTTTATTGTTGAATATGAATGGGTTGAAAACAGCTAGCAGGGGATTATGTTCGATCTGGATGATTAGCCAATAGCGACTGTCCACTAGCAACAAGGGAGTAATACTTTAGCAAGGTTTGAGAATCTATTTCCTGTTTAATACAACAAAGCCTCTCATAAGTGATGCTGCCGTGGATGACTGGTGAGTTTCTCCCGGGAAAACGATTGATTCAACTGAAAATCCGGGGTAGTTTCTTGACCTGAGTGTGGTCGTCATGCGATTCACATTAGCGATGGTTACAGAATCTTCAGCCCCTCCTGCTGTCATCAATGTATTGAATATAAGAAATTTATATTCTCGTAAATAATTCAATTTTTACGGTTTCGTTAGCCTAGGAAGTCAATGCACCGTATAGGGAGGTGCATGAACGGTCGAGATTATGACAAGTGGCAGCTTGTGTGGTGCTGAGCTTGCAACCAATCTCGTCACAATTGTTGAGACGGGCGACAAAACTTCAATTATTTTCCTAACCTACCATTTGTTATTTACATGGATTCTTTATTATGCGTTCGGCATTTTTAACTCAGTATGCTTGATTCTCTTCTTCGAGATTTTCCGAGCAACCTTCGACTTGTTTTGAAGTTTTCTGGCTCGGATAAATTCGCTTATCTCAAGTCTTTCTTTGTCGGTCAATGGCGGACTTTGTATTATAAAATCAACGCCTTCTGGTTCCTTTATTAAGCCCATTGAATTAAACTTTAAAGTATTTTTCCACTAAAATTCTCGCTGCCGGTGTGTCTATTAACATTCGTTGATTTTTGAAATGGTAAGCGCCCAAAGTCTTCACATAATGATCAATCAATTTGGTTTTAGCTGTAAAAGCAACGTAACCTTCAAAACCTTTTTGAAATGATATTTTACAGGCATAAGCCACTAAATTTCCAGCAACCCCTTCATATATTTTATGTTTACCAATATTGAAAGGCGCACTTTCCAATAAGTCCATAAAAACATGGTCTTGCTCGATTGTAACACTTAAAAGTCCTTGTATTATACCCGGATTGTTTAAGATAGTCAGTTTATAAACTTCTTTTTTTATTTCGTCAAATTCCTGTTTCCAATTGAAATTCTATCCTTTAGATTTGGTGACATTTTTCAAATCCGATTTACTTAATCGAATAACCTCTGTCTGGAAACTATCACCAGAGATTGTGTTCAGGATTGAATTTGTAAGTCTGTCGATGATAAAACCCTGCTCTGTTTTTTTTGAGACTTCCATTCTTCAAAGGTACGAAAATCTGGGCAATTTGTCGGTATTATTTTGTTCCTTTACGATATTTCTGACCGTTATTTATGCAGATGCATAACTACTTGCTGAGCACAATCGGCTTGAAGTAAGTGACAGGTAAAAAAATCAAGTGCCAAATAGACAATCCCACATGGCTCGTGGCTAATCCCACATGCCTACAAATACTCAAGTATTTCGGCTTCCCCTTGTATAATAGTGATACCGTTCATGGCCAGTGAATCGAGGTCATTCACAACAGGATAAATGGAAACCGGCGCGATTTTTTCGATGCGCCGCATCAGGTGCTGGGTAAAGAACCTGCTGTTCATAATAGCGCCCATTACCAGGATGGCATCTACTTTACATTCGAGGACAGTAGCCATGGAACCTATTTCCTTGGCAACCTGGTAAACCATGGCATCCAGGATCAGGGTGGCCTGTTCATCGCCTTCGTCAACCATTGAAATGACCTGGCTGAGCGATTTAGTCCCCAGGTAGGCAAGGATTCCCCCTTGTTCAGTAATGAGTTTCCTCATTTCATCGCGGGTATATTTTCCTGAGAAACAAAGGTCAATCACCTGCCCCACAGGAAGGCTGCCGGTACGGGTCATTGAGAACGGACCGTCGCCGTCGAATGCCTGGTTTACATCCACAACTTTCCCGTTGTGATGTGCCCCCACCGAAACGCCCCCGCTGCCTATATAAGCCACTACAAGACTGAGCTCTTCATACTTCCGGTTGATGCTTTTAGCGTATTCGCGTGAAACGTTTTTATGATTCAATGCGTGAAATATGGAAGTACGCTCAATCTGCGGCAGTCCGGAAACACGGGCTATATGTTCAAGTTCATCCACCACCACGGGATCAGCCAGGTAAGCTTTGGCATCCGGAAGCTGGGAAGCAATTTTATCACCGATTAATCCTCCGAGATTAGTGGCGTGACGACCCATGATCCCTTTCTTAAGGTCACGTTTCATTGCTTCGTTAACCTGGTAAATTCCTGATTTTACAGGCTTTATCAGTCCACCACGAGCCATAACCACTGATATATCGGCCAGTTCGATCTGGTTGTTGTTCAGTTCCTGCATAATGAGACCGGTGCGATAATCCAGCTGGTCGGTAACATCTGTAAAAGCAGCCATTTCATCCGCCTTATGCCGGATCGATTTCAGGAAAATAAGACTGGTATTGCGGTATACCGCAATCTTGGTGATGTCCACTTCAGGATAAATGACCAGGATGCTTTTCATTGATTTATTCAATTTGGAATGTATGCCAAAGTTAAAAATAATTGGTTCAAGTTGTCATCTGTTCAGAGAAGGATTCAACAACCTGTGTTACTTCTTCTCCTTCTTCGGCATCATCACGCAATGGATATAGGAGTTCAACCAGCCGGAAAGGTAAACGCCTGTGTTATTTTTGCAGCGATTTTAAGGATACTGTCCGGTTACCTTGGAGCGGGAAAAAGAACCTTATAAGTACATCAACAAATTGCTGCATACTTTTAACAGGGGGGAGATTGGCATGAGCAATCTTGTAACTCCTGTAGATATCTTTAGCAATTGCAATAGCGGGTTAAATATTTGTAATGTATTGAATAATAGTGTTATATAATCATTAATAACATTTTGGAACGTGCACTGATCAAACCAAAATACCTGTTGACAACTGATAAACCTGTAATTGATTTATTGCAGGGGAAAATT